>JAAUPF010000276.1 GCA_012034575.1 Richelia sp. CSU_2_1
GTCAACAGAAAGCGCCCAGCCTGATGTTTTGTATTCTACGGAACGGGTATGCTTTTTGAATTGCGGATATCCTTTTTTCCCCGGCTTCTTAGCTTTGCAATTAGCGAAGAAACGTTGAATAGCAAAATGGCACGTTCAGCCGAAGCCTGACGTGCCATTGAGTTAAGTTTACCTGCCCATTCAAACTCTTTCGCCATGATGGCGCACTGTTTGTATAAGTCCGATAATTTAACTCCCTGATTGTCGATCCAGTATCTGAGAGCCTTGTTTCGGACAAACTGAGCTGTGCGAATCATTTCGTCAATGACCCGGTATTGCTGCGGCTTGCCTTTTAACTTGAACTCTAGTACAATCATGGGATTATTTTATCACGCTTACGGGCAATTGTGGCTATAAACTTCGGGCTTGCAAGAAATCTTTACACTCGAATCAAAGCCGGACGATCGGGACGGGGCTTTAACCCTCCGCTACGCTGCGCCCAGCTTTTTGGTAAACTACCTACTTGCTTTTGACATTCTCCTGACCCTGTAGTTGCACAACTCTTAAGGAGAATCTTCAAACAAAGCCGTCAGATCCTGATAACCACTCACCACTTTAAGGACTTCAATATCATCATTGAGCAGTCGATAAAAAATCAGGTACTGCTCGTAAGGCAAACTGCGCGAGCCAGGGTAGAGTTCATCCCGTTTGCGACCAATTTGAGGAAACTGAGCAATTCGCTGAAGCTTTGAATCGATGCCATTCAGAAATTTTTCTGCACGACTCAAACCGCTTTGGGCGGCAAGATAATCTGCGATCGCTTCAATATCTCGACTGGCGCGAGGTGTAATGCGACAAACTCGGGTCACGATTCGGGATGGCGGTTGCGTAACCGTTGGCGAATGGCTTCGATTTCGCTTGCCGCATCCACAAGTTCTCCGCGTTCGGCCTCTAACACTCCCAGCAATACTTCACGCTGCAATTCTTCAAACCGTCCCTGATAAATTTGTTCTTGTTCTGCTAATATCCGCAGCCCCGCAAGTATCACTTCATCTAGCGAAGCATATTTTCCACGGGCGATTTGGCGATCGGCAAACTGCTGTAAATCCGGTGGCAATGATACTGTCATAGTCGTATTTGTGCGATAAGACTTAGTTTTTTGAGTTTAACTGACCTGCACGATCGACGCGGTTGACAGAAGTGCTTGGAAGACCATTGCGCAGAGTTACAGGTTGGGCGGGTTTATTGTCCCGATGTGAACCACCCACACTCACCCGCTTCGGGTAGAGTGTGGGCTTCCCAATTCAAGGGCAACAGCCTCGACAGCAGTGGACTTGCGTCCATACTGTTTTGGTCTTACATTGCCTCCAAGGGCAGTAACGCTGGTTCCCAACGCTAATATCCGTAAGCCTTCATTTCTGATGTTGATTGCCGCGTTGGTGTCTCGATCGTGCCGATTTCCGCAGTGGGGACAGTCAAATTCACGCATTGATAGATCCATATGTGGCAATGGCAGTAAAGTGTTAGAGCATAAATGCGACGAAGGGAAAAAGCGACCTACTTCCAGATAAACTTTGCCTTCCGCTTCTGCCTTGTATTTAAGCATAGTGCAGAACATTCCCCAGCCAGCATCACTGATACTTTTAGCTAGATTATGATTTTTTACCATGTTCTTTACTGCCAGATTCTCGACCACAATCACTTGGTTTTCGTTAACTATCTTACGGGATAGCTTGTGTCGGAAATCTTCACGCACTCTTGCTATTTTTGCATGGACTTTAGCTACAGCACATTTCGCTTTACGCCGTTTCACCGTAGTCTTATCCTTCTTTCTGGATAACTTGCGTTGCTTACGTTTAAGGTTGCGTTCGTGCTTTTTAAGATGTCGGGGGTTTTGGTATTTAGACCCCTCGGAGGTGACACAGAAGTCAATTAAGCCAAGGTCTAGACCGATAGCTTTGCCCTCTGTATTGGTGGCGGTCAACTCAGTACCATCATCCATCAATAGTGAGGCATAGTAACGATCGTCAGGCATTTTAGATACCGTCACAGTCTTTAACGTGCCAACAATATCGCGATGAATTTTAACTTTAACTACTCCCAGATTGCCAGGGAATTTAATCTCACTCTTGCTCAGAATTTTGACATGCTGAGGGTATTGCATCGATTGTCTACCTTGGCGTTTTTTAAAGGTAGGGTAAGCCGCTCGACCATCGAAGAAGTTGATAAATGCTTGAGAAAGATTCAATACGGATGACTGAAGGCATTGAGAATAGCATTCTTTAAGCCATTCATGCTCGGTCTTCCATATCGGAATCTGTTTCTTCATTGTCAAAGCCGACACGCCCTTCCCAGTCTCCTTGTAGGTCTGGGACATTGTAGCCAGAGATTGATTCCAAACCCATCGAACACAGCCAAAAGCTTGCGCCAAATGACTTTGTTGCTCAGTGCTTGGATAAATTCTGACTTTGAGGGCCTTTAACACGATGACTTTTATCGCAGTCGCCAGAACCATGATAACACAGAATCATTCAATGGTCGATCGAGAAGTTTGTTCGCCTTCTCATACACCCGCCCATCTTCCGCTCGCTTGCGCGTTTACGTCTCGTGGGCGGGTGCAATCGGCGGCTCACTCGCATTCATCTCATCGCCTCAGAGTCGGGTAGGCGAGAGGCTTCTGCGGAAAAAGCTAAAAACCGCAAGCACTGAAACCTCGTTCGAGGATCGGGTATCGCGGTCTCTCCGTCAACCGATCGATCGGCCCCACAGAATTTATCTGCCAACAATAAATCCGCCCTACTTCCCGATTAGACCCTTTTACTTATTGATGCCCAATTGATCGCCGCGCTTGTACTGCTGGTAAGCAGCAAAAAACAGCCCCGAGAGAGTAACAAAAATCAGACCCAACACAATGCCAGACAGCAGCGGTTCTACCATGAGAGCTCCTTATCGTAAAGATTTAACAACTAACTTTTAATTTTACCAGCTCTTACACGACTAGATTTGCGTCCAGATGCCATTGGATCGTTCCCAAAGCTTGATCTCCCGGCTGCGAAGGATTAAGCTATGTTATGAGAAATAAATTTTCTTGTAGATACTTTTAATATAGAACTCCTTTGAATAACCAAATTACCACAAATGAAATTAAACTCCCGATCGGACGGCTTGCCGTATGTGCCGTAGCAGCGTTGCTTGCGATCGTGTTAGCGAGTTTAGCGATTCCCTTGCTTCAAGCCCACGATCCGTACATCAGCAGCGTGCTGTCCCTGACGGGCGATCCCGTTCAAGGTTCCGCCATCTTTCAAATGAACTGTGCCGGCTGTCACATATCTTTTACAGACTCTCAAGTCGGGCCGAGTTTGTGTAAAGTGTCGCAGCACAAATCCCCAATCGATTTGATCCGTCAAGTAACCAGCGGGCGAACTCCGCCGATGCCCCAGTTTCAGCCGAGTCCCCAAGAAATGGCCGACTTGCTCAGCTATTTAGAGAAAATATAGCCCTTAATATCTGCTAAAATAGGGGTTAAAAACCCCTATTTGCTTCGCGAATTTACGATGCTTTATTCAAAAGGAGCGATCGCTAGTTGCCTGGTACGCGCTTGAAAAACGGGCGATTTCATCCAATCTTCTCAACAGGAAATTGAATTTCTGTCAAGTAAGATTCATTGTCTTGTTCCGGGCCTCCTTGAATGTAAATCTCTCTGTTGGGGCCGACAATTTGATAGCCGTTGGTCTCGATCCAAGTCAGCAAATAGTTGTAAGACTCCATGATGGTATTGTAACTACCGTGGTGGATAACGCACGCAGCTTGTTCCCAACCGGACAATTCGTACACTTTAATTCGATCGCTCTCCGGCAGCGGTTTGTCAATAACTTCGATCGCTTCACCATCAACATCAGTTTCTTTATATCCTGCATCGTGCCAAATAGCAGCACAATTGTCGATCGGTTTAACTCCATGCTGTTGCAAGTAATCTGTTAGATCCTTAAACAGTTTTCCCACAGCAGGATAATTGGGTAATATTTCTCGAATCGAAGCAACATTCATCGGCGAAATTTTTTTCAAAACTACTTCGTAATTTGGCATATTTCCTTCCTGTTCGATTTGTCTCAAACGAGCTGCTACTCTTGCCAGTCGCGCCGTTTCTCCTTGAATGTGCTGCTGGAGTTCGGCTTGTTTCAATCGCAGCATTCCGCGAATTTGGGCTGAGGAAATTCGATCGTCAAGCAATTGCATAATTTGCTCTAAAGAAAATCCCAAATCTTTAAACGCTAAAATGCGGTTGAGTCGCGGCAATTGGCTGGCTGAGTAGTAGCGGTATCCATTAGTACCATCTACATGAGTTGGTGTTAGTAGTCCCATTCGATCGTAGAGCCGCAGTGCTTTAATTGACACTTGACTCAGTTTAGAAAAGTCGCCTATTTTCAGCATTTGTGGTGCTTTAAGGTGCTTGTTTTTTTAGTAAACACTCTCCTCTAAGCGTAGAGTCAAGAGTCGGATTGTAAATATTTGAAAAGCTTGTAGTGATGGAGCTTAAAGGATAGAAAAACTTCAGGTAGACACTTTTAAAGCAGAAACATTTCTCAAATCTAAAGTCTAAAATTCTCCCCGATCGACCGTCACGATCGACACTGGATTGAGCGGATTAAAACGAGTCGAATTACCAGCAGGCACCGATCGCGACAACTGCACCTGCACGATGCGGTAACTCCAGTGCGGTTCTCTGCGCACCCGATCTTCGAGCCAATTCAACACAGTACCGATATCCTCCAAACAATCCAAAAGCAGCACGATCGAGCCTCCAGGGAGCAGTCGCAGGGCGCAAACGCCCAAAATTTTGGTCAATCCCCCCCCGCTGCCCCCGATCAAAATTCGGTGCGGGGGGCGCAAGCGGTGCAGGATTTCCGGGGCGAACCCGTGCACTGAAATCGCATTTTGCACCCCAAAGCGGGCGCAGTTAAGTTCGATCGCCGCCGTACCGGAAACCGTTTTTTCGATCGCGTACACTTGAGAATCCGGGAACAGGCGAGCAATTTCCACCGACACGGCACCGTTACCAGCGCCAACATCCCAGACAACTTGTCCCGGTTGCAGGGTTAACTGAGCCATGGCCAACACCCGCACTTCCCGTTCAGCAGTTAAGCCCGGTCGATCGGCGCAGCCGATAAAAGCCCCGTCCGGTATGCCCAACAAAGGCAACTTATCCAAATCCACAGGTTCCGCCACCGTCGCGGGCGACTCCTGCAGCATCACAACCACGCTCAGGGGTGCAAAAGACTGTCCCTGCAAAGCCTCCACAGAATGCCGTCCCACCCGTTCCTCCGGCGCGCCCAAATTTTCACAAACCCAAAACTCGTAGCGCGCGGGCAAATCCATAGCTTTCACCAACTTCGCCAGGGCCGCCGGAGTGCGAGTTTCGTCAGCGAGCACGGCAATCTTTGCGGTGCCGAGTTTGAGGCAAGCCGTCAGTTCCTCAAAATAACCGCCCCCAGATCCGACAAAACGAGCATCTTGCCAAGGGATTTTCAGGCGGTTAAAAGCCAATTGCACGGAACTGACATGGGGGTGAAAAGTCAATTTATCGGCCGGCAATTGAGCGATTAGCTGCCTTCCCCAGCCGTAAAATAGGGGGTCTCCCGCCACCAAAATTACAATTATCTGGGATGGTGGCGGCGTCCCCGCATCCTCCTGTTCGTCCGCCTCCCCATCGAGCCAGTGCCGAATTTCGACGATTGCCTTAGTCAAATCTTCCAACACCCAGCGCTCGCCGGATTGCTGCGGAAAATAGCTCAAATGCCGATCGCTCCCTACCAACAGGGAGGCTCTTTCTACTATTTGCCGCGCCAGCTCGCTCAGCCCCGCAGCTCCCTCTAAACCGATACCAACAACGTGTACTGTCACTTTTTTAGCAAAAATCAAAAAACCAGACTTGCTAAATTTTCCTGGTTTCTCATAAGTTTTTTTCTTGACTTTACTGTCAAACAAAAATATTAAAGCATTTAACTTGAATCTAAAATCTAAAATCCTCAAGCCCCGCCGTAAGTGCTGGCGGGGTCAATCGAAAATCCAAAATCGAAAATCGTTCGATCGGCTCAAAACTCAAAGACAGGCCAGTCTGGTTCCCGATAGTAGCGCGTCATGTCATCAAACTTGCGCAGTTCGACTCGTTTTACAGTCAGTTGTTGGGGTTTGTCGAGCCATCGGTCATTTAACTCAGACACCAGAGTATACAGCGATCGCGTTTTAAATCCTGTCCGATGTCTCCAAAATAGCCCAGAGTAATGTGCGCCGTCAGGTGATACTGCTGTTCGATGCCCAGAGCAATTAAATCGGAATTTTGATAGATCGATCGGCGAAACTCCACAATTTGCTTGTAAGAGTATTCATCTGCCGGTGCCAAACAGACGCCCACAGCCCTAGTCATCACTATCCAACCCAGCACCAGCCAGCGAATGGGAGGGCCGCCGGCGAGTCCCGATTTGGAGGCCGCAAAGCAATCAGCCATCCGCTGTCGCAATTGCTCTTCAAATTCAGGATTGTGACTGGAGGCATCTCGAAAAGCACTGTTCCAAATCAAATCGGCCACAGTTAAATGGAAGCTATCTGCAGGCAGGGGTACGATCGCGCCCGGATTCAGTTCCTGCAATAGCTGCTGTTGGCATTCGTGCAAATTAGTATAAATTTCGGCATTTTCTGGATCTTCCCCCGCCGGTGGCGTGATCGCCGAGTAGCCGGGAAAAGGCACCGCAGCTCGGGTCCCGGCTGCGTCCGGCTTAAACTTGGGAGATTCCTGAATGTGTTCTACTTGGGACTTGTAGGAGTCCAGCAGCGTCATTCGCGCCACCCGATTTATATAAGCTTGATAGGTATCGTCCAATCTCTATTTCCTCGCGCCGATCGATAGCTTTGAACACTTAATGTAACGTGAAAATTGTTTGGGACTTGCGCGCTGAGAACGAAAAATCCGCGTTTGAGATTGCTTCGCCGAGCTTGACATTCGTAACAGCTACAGGTAACAAATACAGATATTTGTCGCGCTCGCTCAAGTCCTAACTTTCAATTTTAGCTTGAAGTGACAGAAGACCTACACTTTAAGTTGAGAGTTGACAGTTGACAGTTGACAGTTGACAGTTGGGAAATTGGGGAATTGGGAATTGGGAATTATTAATTCTCCCACTCTCCCCATCTCCCCATCTCCCC
>JAAUPF010000277.1 GCA_012034575.1 Richelia sp. CSU_2_1
AAACCCATCGGTAGGGCAGAGCAGAACAATGGTTGTGTGTACATATCTGAGTTTCCAACTAATCCGATTTAAACCCATCGGTAGGGACGCCATTGAAGCAGAGGAGAATCGCTTGAAAGCGAATCGTTTCCAACTAATCCGATTTAAACCCATCGGTAGGGAGTTCGCCGCAGAGCCTTTACCCAGTAAGGGTTCCAGGCGTCAAATCGACGCACCTCTAAAAATATAACACAAATCCGCTCAAAAACAGCCCGATCGCCCGCCTCAAACCCAGTCAGGGTAAAGCATCGACGCACGTCAACGAAAACAATAGGCTTTCGAGGATTCGCCGAGGTGCGTCGATGAACGCACGGCAACTTCCCTAAAACGCCAAACACCTTATTTTGCAAAGCTTTGACGGATTCAGACTCGAAAAACCGAAATCGAAATCTCGTATCTCCACACCTCGCCTCCGATTCACTCACCAAGCCCTCAGAGGTGCGTCGATGAATGCAGCCCGTACCGAACTTACCCATCATAATTCGCTCAAACCTAGACTACATAATACTTTGGCAGCGTTTCTGATTTGTTGCCACCGGTAGTTAACGCCATCGACGCACCTTCAGCCGGCATCCAAGTTAATGTTGCCAGGGGTCGCCGTTGTACCCATAGGGGTTTTCGCCCAGTTAGCTAAATGTCCTGACTGTGGTTTCCGCCTAAATCCTCAGCCGATAGCGTTAATAACTCGATCGCGCTCTGCAATACTTAAAATATCGTAGCATCTTTCTCGATTTGTAGCCCCTATTTTCTGAAATTGCTATTAATCGGCACGATCGCGATCGTGTTGTTTAAGGTTCCAAAAACTCTAAGTGCTCTCCCGGAATCGATCGCAATTTAGCCGCCGATCCTTGCAATTTTAAATTGCCGCGTTCCAACATAATAATCCAATCAGCCCGAGCGATTACTCGCGGTCGGTGACTGATGAAAATTGTGGTTTTTCCCTGGCGGTACGCCAACAAATTTTCCAAAACTTCCGCTTCGCTGGTCGGATCTAATCCGGCGGTAGATTCGTCTAAAATCAGTACGGGCGGGTTGTTGACGATGGCACGCGCGATCGCCAATCTTTGTCTTTGTCCGCCAGAAATATTCGCTCCAAATTCCCCTAAAACAGTTTGGTATTTATCGGGTAATTGGCTGATAAATTCGTCAGCCCCGGCAATTTTACAGGCTTTGACAATTTTTTCAAAAGCGATATCTGGATTGCCCAAACGGAAATTATCGAGGATCGATCGGCTCCAAAAATGCGCTTCTTGGGGAACCAAAACAACCTGCTGTCTCAGACTGTCGATCGACAAATCTTGCAAGTTGTAATTGCCAATTCTAATATTACCAGATTGCAGCGGATACAAACCAGCAATTATTTTAGCGAGCGTACTTTTGCCGCAGCCGGAATGACCGATTAAAGCAATTGCTTGACCGCCGGGAAAAGTGACTGAAAAATTTTCCAGCAAATCAAGTCGGCCCGGATAGTGAAATTTAACGCTCTTACAAATAATTTGGTCGCGATCGAGAATTGTGACGAAAGGTTTGTTCGTATCGTTTTTGCTTTCCGGTTCCGCGTCGATAATTTCCGACAACCGTTGCGTTGCTGTCTGGACGCGGGTCATTTCGTCGCTAAATTCTACTAAAGAGTTTACCCAAGTAGTGACATTTTGATTCATGCTGATAAACGCGAGCAATTGACCGATGCTCAATACTTTGTCAATTACTAAACCGCTACCCAACCACAGCAAAGTAATGCTACCCGCCGAGGCAATAAAGCCAGAAAAAATATTGTTGAGAATGCCTATTTGTGTAGTCCGAAAAGTGAGATTTGCCAAGCGACCGAAGCGCGTTTGAAATTCCTCCCAAAGTTGCTGGGTGCTGCTAGTAGTTTTGACGGTCAGCGCCCCTTTAAAAGTTTCGACTAAAACGCCTTGATTTTCTGATTCCAGGACAAGTAACTTTCGCGTTTTTTGCTGCAAGGTCGGTAAAAATACGATCGTAGAGGCAGTCATAAACAAGGCTATTACTGTAGCAGCAAAGGTGAGTTCTTTGCTGTAAAATAACATGAAGCAGAAAGAAACTACAGCTATAAAGAATTGACTGGGCAAGCTAACCGCAACTTGGGAAACTAATTGATTGATTTCTTGGATATCTTGCAACCGGCTGATGACTTCACCGCTACGTCTGCTTTCGTAAAAGCTCAGAGGTAAACGCAGAAGTTTGCGGGCAAATTCCATCACGAATCCCAATTCTAACCGTTGGGAAAACTGAGCGATTAAGTTCGACTGTACAAGTCCCAAACTGCTGCTAAATAGGTTCATGACAATAACTGCGATCGCGACGCTGGCCAGCAGTTGCGTGTCGCCCCGCACCAGAATATCGTCGGTGAGAATTTGAACCAGAAAAGGCGATGCGATCGACAGTACGCCCAACACCATATTCAGCAAGAATGCTTCGATTAAAATCTGGCGGTAAATGCCAATTCGTCGCATCCATCTCTGCAGGGAATTGCTGGATGTTTGACCGTCTGTTTGACCGAAAAACCTTTCTGCATCTGGTTCTACCAACAAGCACAACCAATCCGTCCAAGCCTCCGCTAATTCCTCTTTAGAAACATAGCGAATGCCAACACCGGGATCGGCAATTACATATTTTTTGCCCTGCTTGCCGTACAAAACTACCCAGTGATAACCTTGCCAGTGAATAATTGCAGGTAAAGGAGCTTCATCTAACTTATCTAAAATAACCGATGCCGCTCGCACCGATCGCGCATTCAGCCCGATCGCCTCAGCACCTTGTTTTAAGCCGAGTAAAGTTGTACCCTGTTGGCCCGTACCGACAAATTCTCGCAACCGACTAATTGTAAAGTTTTGTCCGTAAAATTTGGCGATCGTCGCCAGACAAGCCGCCCCGCAATCTTCTTCACTTTGCTGGAGAACAACCTGATATTTCATAGAATTATTTATTTTTCCGTAGAATGGTATTCCCTGGAAAAATGGAATGTTTTTTAGCATTTTGTGAAATAGGTAGAGCCTAAAGAACATTACCCCTCACCCACCAACAAATCAGCAAAAAAGCACCCATAATTTTCTGGGTGCTCTATCGTTGTGCAAGTAAGGTGCGCTGCGCGCACCCTACAGCAATTACCAGTAGCGATATACAGCTCTGAAGGAACCATCACAATTCCGGCGGTACACGACACGACGGATTGGGCGGTAGCAGTTTCTCGAAGAATAGTAGCGGCGTCGGGCATAATAATGACCACCGTTAACGCTAGCAGATTCTTCAGCAGTTAGTTCGGTAAACAAAGAAATGTCTTTGGTTTCTTGGTTAGTTTCTTGCATGGTTGGTTTTAATTTGACTGAGTGGATGGTCGGAGAAATCGCAAACTCTCTCAAACAGGACTTACGCTTCAAATAGTTTGACAAACTATTTAGTAGCGGTAAGGTGCGCAGTGCAAACCCTACAGATATAGCTAGTGCGTAAGTCCTGCAAAATTTAGAGTTGTTTGTTAATTTCTAATATTTGATGCTTGAGGATTTGCCTGTTTCGGCAATATTACCGACGATCGATGCTTCGCTCCTACAGCAATTACCAGTAGCGATATACCGTTCTGTAAGAACCATCACAATTCCGGCGGTACACGACACGACGGGTTGGGCGGTAGCAGTTTCTCGAAGAATAGTAGCGGCGTCGGGCATAATAATGACAAGCACCATTGACGCTAGCAGATTCTTCAGCAGTTAGTTCGGTAAACAAAGAAATGTCTTTGGTTTCTTGAGTAGTTTCTTGCATGGTTGGTTTTAATTTGACTGAGTGGATGGTAGGAGAAATCGCAAACTCTCTCAAACAGGACTTACGCTTCAAATAGTTTGACAAACTATTAGTAGCGGTTGCGGTGCGCAGTGCGCACCCTACAGATATAACCGGTGCGTAAGTCCTGTAAAATTTAGAGTTGTTTGTTAATTTCTAATATTTGATGCTTGAGAATTTGCCTGTTTTGGCAATATTACCGACGATCGACGCTTCGCCCCTACAGCAATTACCAGTAGCGATATACCGTTCTGTAAGAACCATCACAATTCCGGCGGTACACGACACGACGGGTTGGGCGGTAGCAGTTTCTCGAAGAATAGTAGCGGCGTCGGGCATAATAATAGCAAGCA
This sequence comes from Richelia sp. CSU_2_1, assembly GCA_012034575.1. Lineage (GTDB taxonomy): Bacteria > Cyanobacteriota > Cyanobacteriia > Cyanobacteriales > Microcoleaceae > Microcoleus. The sequence goes on from JAAUPF010000277.1 coordinate 4,191, forward strand.
CCGTTAACGCTAGCAGATTCTTCAGCAGTCAGTTCGGTAAACAAAGAAATGTCTTTGGTTTCTTGGTTAGTTTCTAGCATGGTAAACTCCGTGTAAATTAGTTGAGGGTAGAAGAAATTAGAAAATCTCTTAAGGGTGGAGAGCAATTTTTTAATTTCTAATCTATGTTTCTTGAAGAGTTGCCAGTCTCCGGAATATTACGGATGAATTTTCAAAAATGCTGCCGATCGTGCGATTTTACTAGCATTTCTAAACCAGCAGAGTTTTATAAGAACGCTGGCGACTGGGAGTGTACATATAAAGTGGATTGGACTGGGGTAGAACAAATAGCATCTTGAACTCCTCACCCTTATTATTGGTAGTAATGCTGTTGATACTACCGCTGGTACCGCTGGTATTGCTGGCACCGCTGACCGTAGCCGAGTCTGCATCCGTTAGTTCGGCAAAAAGTGAAGTTTGTTGTTTTTTTAGCATGATAAACTCCTGTGAAATTCAACTATTTGAAAAATAACAATCAAAAATTTTTATCCCCCTCTTTTTCGAGGGATATAGAAAAAGCCAAAGGCTGGGCAATATTGAATACTTACGATCGATCGCAGTAAAAATCCGGTTCGATAGGAAGAAGAACGTTTTACAGCATTTCTTGTCGGGGCGTGAGGTCGGCTTTCAAGCTATTACCAATTACCAGTTACCCATTACCCATGTTTAGCCATACCCTGCCAATTGCGATCCAGATTTCTCAAACTATCTGCACTCTCCGGAAAGTTGAGAATAAAGTGACAAGAGAAATTCTGCGATCGCCCGTTTGATTTGAGATTTGAGATTTGGGATCGGGCATTGCAGAGGTTCCTTGGGATGGTTCTGCCTGCAAAGTTGTGCGGATTTTTAACTTTACCCTGCGAATTGTGATTTAGATTTCCAACCCGATCGGCACTCTCCGGAAAGTTGAAAATAAATTCATCGAAGAAATGAGGCAGATCCCTCGGATTTCGCCGCCCGCCAATTTTATTTTTTAAGTTTAAAGTTTTAATCCTCTTTACCCCCGTACTGCCATGACCCGCCTTCCCAAGACCCGCATTCCCAAGACCCGCCTTCCCAAGACCCGCATTCCCGAGACCCGCATTCCCGAGACCCGCATTCCCGAGACCCGCATTCCCGAACCCGAACCCGCTGAAGCTGAAATTGAAATTTTTCACAACGACCAGTTTTTGCCTCCAGTCAGTCGCTGGACAACTTTGGGGGGATTTTTCATGTTGGCGACATTTGCGGGTTCGATCGCCCTTGCCAGCGTCACCAGCTACAGTGCTACCATCAAGGCAGATGCGATCGTCCGTCCCGATGGAGAGGTGCACGTGGTGCAAGCAGTCACCGAGGGAACTGTCGAAAGCGTTGCAGTCAGCGAGAATCAGCCAGTTAAGGCAGGAGATGCGATCGCAGTTGTGGACGCTTCCAGCCTGGGGAATCAAAAAAAGCAGTTGCAAGAAATAGTCTCTCAAGCCCAGGCAGAAGTCGATCGCATTACCATACAATTGCGCGAATTGGAAAATCAAATTTTAGCCAGCGCGCAAGTTAGCAGTGGAACTGCCGCCCAACAGGAATTAATCGAACCGGCCTTGGTAAAATTAGCAGCATCGCTGCCAGATGTAGCGGAGAGATTGGGCAGAAGTCGGCGAGTTTTGCTAGTCAAGAGATCGACACTACAACAACAATTAATTCAAGCGAAAAAAGAGTTCGATCGAATTGAATTCAAACTCGAAAATAGCACCGTGCGCGCGCCATCAGACGGCACAATTCTCAGATTGGAAGTGCGAAATCCCGGTCAAACAGTACAAGCAGGCAGCCCGATCGCCCAAATCGTTCCCAGCGGCGTACCCCTGGTACTCAAAGCTAAAGTAGCATCCCAAGACATCGCCCGAGTCCAAGTCAACCAACCCGTACAAATCAGGATTTCCGCCCTACCTTTTCCCGATTACGGAACCTTAAAAGGTACTGTCAGCGCGATCGCCCCAGATGCGATCGCCCCTCAAAATCCCACGAATAGTTTGGGTACAGCTTATTACGAAGTAACAATTAAGCCGGAAAAAACTTATTTAAGCAAACTCAAATCTGCCAGCGGTCAATTCTTCGGCAATCCTCAAGGAAATGAGCCGCGCCAATACTCTCTTCAATCAGGAATGGAGGGCAGGGCGGATATTATTACCGGTCAAGAAACAGTCTTGACATTTGTGTTGCGGAAGGCACGGTTGCTGACAGATTGGTAATTTTTCAGGGCATTCAGACGGGATCTGATACCAAATTCGGGGCGCGATCTCTCCGCGATCTTTCGGCGGTTGAAACCGCAACTACACGAACAAAGTCCGCCTGCGCGGACTAATACTCAATCCGGGTCTCTGACCCTCTTTATCTTTTATACAAAATCCGGGTTACTCATCCCCTATACGATCGTAGGGTGCGTCACCAGGAATTTCTCAAAGTAGATGAGATTATCGCTGCGACGCACCCTACAACTTATAAGGGGTACGAACACCCTCCGCTTCGCTGGGCCCGGATTTGGTATTAGTCGGCCTGTTTTTGTTATGGTAATTGACCTGAGGCGATCGGACTTTCCTCGATCGATCCGGAAATTGCGCGATCGAAATTTTGCCAACCCTCAAACAAAATTGCACTGTTAAAAAAATTTTCTCCTACTGTCCGGATAGCTCGCAAATTCCCAGGAAACTGAAATGGTAGATGCACCCTGATTGATAACTCCCGACCAATTTTGGCCGGGATTTTTTTTGGTCGATCGTCCTTAACTGTAAATTGTGGCAAATTTTTCCAAACCTTCCTGAAATAGGTGAGGCCGTACCGCACAATAAATTATAGATGCACCCTGATGAATTCACTCCCAACCAATTT
>JAAUPF010000006.1 GCA_012034575.1 Richelia sp. CSU_2_1
TAGGAGTAAGGGAATATTTTCAGTACGACCCATCGGGAGATTATTTGAATCCGATTTTACAGGGATTGCGGTTAGTAAATGGAGAATACGAGCCGATACCCGCTAACAATATCTCCTTCGATACGCTATGGTTGTACAGCGAAGTGTTGGAATTGGAATTACATTTAATCGGAGGAGAATTGAGATTTAGAGACCCGCAAACAGGGGAGTTTTTGAAGACTTATAAAGAGTCGGAGCAAGCGAGATTGGCAGAACAACAAGCAAGATTAGCCGAGCAACAAGCTAGACTTGCAGCAGAATCAGCGTTTACAGAGTCGGAACAAGCAAGATTAGCTGAGCAACAGGCAAGATTGGCTGCGGAACAAGCGAGATTGGCTGCGGAATCTGCTTTAAGCGCGATCGCAACTCAACTCTTAAACTCTGGCATGAATTTAGAACAAATAGCACAAATGATGAATTTATCTATCGATGAAACGCAGCGGTTGCTAGGATAAAATCGATAGTCGATCGCACTTAAAAATTTGGTAAGGAAGAAATAGTCTCGCTATAGGTCCTGACTGTTATTTCCCTGCCTAAATCCCGAGCTAGTAGATCGATACCGTTAATAACTCGATCGGGCTGGGCGATACTCAAAATATCGTAGCATTTTTCTCGATACTCGGGACGATCTTGGAAATACTGAATCGCTCGATTCAGCGGTTCTATAACTTGATAAGCTGCTTCAGCTTTGTCAATCGCCTCTTGGGGAATCGGACTTGCTAACCTTTGAATCGCCAAATCTATTAAATCTCTAGAGTTTACCCCATCGCTCGGCCAGCGATCTGCATTTGCTAGCAATTTTTCGGCAATAATATCGGTTTGATTTAAACAAGGAACTGGCGACCAATTTGGATAATTTGGTTCGCCAAACTGAATTCTACCTTCACAAACCATCTCGAATTTAATATTAGTGTCGCCCACAATCACAGGAAATCTAATTCCGTACTGGTTTGCTTGAATATCATTCGGGAGCATAATACCATCGCGACTAGCAAAAATCGCATCATAGCCTTTTTCTGTCACTTTTCGCCGCAGGAGACGGTAGCCACCATCCATAGGACACATAAAGTCAATATCTTGGCTCAAACGATATTCTCCGTGCTCCATACTTACCAGCGTTCCGCCACCAAAATAAGCGCTGCATTCCTGCAAAAACTCGACATTTAAGTGCCTGAGGACAGTTAATATTTTTTGATGAATTTCGCGTTTAAACATTGCTCGAAAACTTGGCAAATTTCCTGTGATTTTTGGCAGGGGACAAATGTTTTGTACTTCCGCTACCAGCCAAGATTGATAGTGTTGACCGATCTGTTGAATAAAAGCTAGTTCTTCCAAACTGGGTTTTCCCAAAACTTCCCGATAATGCCAGCCGGATTCATAGCGATTCAGCATTTCCTTGCAACTCAGATGTTTGACATTAGTAACTTGCCAACAAATGGCTTGAAGAAATGGCAGTCGATCGGGAATTGTAAAGGCGGTCGATCCTTCTTTATCATTCATCTGCTTCCCAAACTTGAAAATAGAACACAAGAAAAGCGAGGCAAAGCTTCTGTATCTGCTTGAGATTTTCGATTTGACAAGGGCGACATCACCCACAACCACCCCAACTATCAATTTGGATCGCAAAATTTCAGCCTAAATCACAAAATCCAAATCCTCACTCGCCCGATAAATGCCAGCTAATTGCTGACAGCTAATTCCTGCCGGTAAGCCCTCAAATTTTCCCGGTACATGGCTTCGAGTTTGGGCAGCGACGATTCTACAGAACCGCCAAAACGCCGAAAAGAAGGCCAAATATAAGCGAGTTTTCTCACAGCAGATTCAAACCGACCCGCTTCTACATCCCCCAAAGCACCTCGTTCTCGGATTAACTCTACAGCCATCCAATCTTGATTTTGCGGGCTGAAATCGCTGACACCAAATTTTTTGGCGAATCTGTCCCAAGTGGTGCTGAGAAACTGATACCTGCCCGCAGCATCAGAACACAACCTTTTGCGGTAGCGGCGGCCGCACCTGATCTGTCTGGGATGGTCTTTAAAGCTGGTAAATTTGGTACCCGTGTACTGCGTGCGGTAGCCGTCTGGAGTAGCAGTGCCTTCAGCCTCCGCGATCGTGTCGAGAAAAGCTTTTACCCGCACGCGCGCGATCGCGCCTGCTTGAGGCTTCTCCAAAGACTCTTGCGGGGCGGGCATTTCGCCTGTTTGTGGCTTGCTGTTCGCGCCTGGTGTTTTGGGATCTGCAGATTCGATAGATTCGATCGCGCTAACTGCTGGCACTCGCGAGGGGGCTGGCGAATTTTCTGCCGAAACACTCTGCCCCCACAGTCTCGGCATCATCCGGCCCAAGATAGAGCACAAACACAGGCACAAAATCCAGCAGACATAAAAGCGCAGGCGTTGGATAAATAATTTGCGCCGCCTGCGATGCACCGGCCACTGTTGCAAAGGAATCCTCAGCGGCAAAACTCCTGTTTGCTGGCCGAACGCAAACAGCGACATCAGCACTAGCAAAGTGTCCTTGTAGAAATGCGGTGACACTTTGCGAGATCTCATTGCCGCTGCGAAAGTCTCGACATCAGCCAGAGTTACTTGGGACAACGGCTTGCCTGCAAAAAACAGCCGGAAACGGTTAGCAGCATCCCTGCTAAAACGCTTGTGGCGGGGCGCTTTGCGCTCCGCCCACAGGCGAATTAACTCGCTGTCGCTCATGGGTAGCAGGTGCCTTCGGCGATGTTTTGGTGTGTACAAGAATACCTCCCGATCTCACTCTTGGTTGAAAGTTTCCAGTTAGAACAGAAGAGATCCACAGGGATCGAGAAAAACTGGTTTCAACCAGGATCGGTGATACCATTAAGCGCTCACCGGGTCAAGTTTCTTGGCAGATTGTTCGAGCAGTTGCGCGTAGAGTTGGCCGAGTTGGGCGGCGACACCATCCCAACTGAAATAGGTTTCGACGCGCTTTCTGCCTGCTTTTCCCAGTTGTTGGGCGAGTGCGGGGTCGAGTAAGATGCGATCGATCGCACTTGCGAACGCAGCTTCATTTTTCGGCGGTGCGAGCAAACCTGTTTCTTCCGGGACTACGGTAAATTTCAGCCCTCCCACGTCGGAAGCGACTGCGGGAGTACCGCAGGCCATCGCTTCGATGGCGACTAAACCGAAGGGTTCGTAATGGCTGGGAACCACGCACACATCGGCGGCGGCGTAGTAAGCCGGGAGAATTTCGCGACTCAAACCGCCGGGAAAACTGGTAATTTCGCTCATCCCCAATTCTCGAACGATGCTGTCAATGCGATCGCGCTCTTTGCCATCGCTTTCCCCTTCGCGCCACCCGCCACCAATTATCAGTTTTAAATCTGCTCGATCGCGCAGTGACGACAGATTTACGGCGCGAACTAAGGTTTCAATTCCCTTGCGGGGGTCAAATCTGCCGACATACAATACAACTTTTGCTGCTGGAGAAATTCCCAATTTCTGCCGCGCTGCAGCGCGCGAAATTGAACCGAACAGTTGAATTTCCGTACCGCAGGGAATGATGTCAATTTTGCCTTTTGCCGACACCAAATACCTCATGTGTTCTCTTTCTTGAGGGCTGGTTGCAACCACTCGATCGGCCGTTTCTAACAGTGTTTTTTCAACTTGCAATCTGGTTTTAGCAATCATCGGAATTGTCGGCACCGACTTGTATTTAACAGCTCCGAGAGAATGGTAAGTGTGAACTTGCTTTACTTGCTGCGATTTTTTTAACTCCATTCCCACCCAAGAAGATAGCCAGTAATTCGTGTGAACTAAGGGATATTGCCAGCCAGATTCTAACTGAAACTTCTGAAATTCTCTCACAAAAACTGGCAGATACCCGTAAAGTTCGTCGCGGGGAATAAATTCCTTCGGGCCTGCTGTCAGCCGAATCGTCCGGCAATTTGGACTGTGCTGTACGATCTTCTCTTGTTGCGAATCAGATGAGCGAGTGAACATATCAACCAGCCATCCCTGTTTTGCCAAAGATTCGCCTACCTGGCGCACGTAAACATTTTGTCCTCCCGCTTCTTCTTTGCCAATTTCAACAGCAGGATCGCCATGTACTGAGATGAGGGCGATACGTTTTTTAGTTGGAGAAATCATGGTTGTTTACCAAACTTTTAAAAAAATTGGAGCAGGTTGCAACTGCGATTCTGGCTACTGCTTCGGAAGTGAAACGCGAAAGCTAGTTTTATTAAAATCAAAATTTCCGATCTAGAAATCACCCCTCAGAGATAAATTGCTGAGGCATCAGGGAAAGACCACTTCCTTCTGCTGGCAGAGTCGCGCCGCATCTAAAACTCAAGATAATCAAAGTTGAAACTAACAAGGATGAAGGGAATCTCCCTCTACTCCCGATCGAGATCGAACTCGTACCTGCTGGCAACCTTGCCGCTTTAACCTGCGTTTGCATTGCAGTTCTAGAAGCAAGGTAAAGCCTGCGATTAGAGTTTAACCTCAAATTTCTCCGTTGTCTAATGTTAAGAATTGTTCCGAGAAATGGATGCAGAGGCTTCGCCATCTTTATCGTTTGGAAAATTTTTTCGCGATGTTCGCATTCGAGAACCGTAGCGGTTAGTCCAAACTTGGGTAAACTCTGCGCCTAAGAAGAGAATCTGCGCGGAATAATTGATCCAAAGCAAGATAATGACGAACGATCCAGCCGCACCGTAGGTAGAAGCAATACCGCTACTTCCGAGGTAAATTCCAATTAAAGATTTGCCGATCGTAAACAAAATTGAGGTGATAGCAGCTCCAATCCAAACATCATTCCAAGCCAGGGCGATCGCTTTTGGAAAATTGACGCCTTTTTTATCTGTTTTTTTGGCGTAGAATTTTTGATAAAAACACTGTTTCACACCAGGCGCAAACCCGGAGTAACTTGGTTTAATTTTGTCTTGAGGCGCTGGTATGAAGTATTTTTACTAATTCCGATTTGGCGGGGATGGCGGCTTTTGCCAGTATTGGTACGCCTGCACAAATCCGGTTTGGTGAATCTCGATCGCGCCTTCGCTCAAATTACCTACGAACCCGTAGCTTATTTAGCCGATACCATGTCAGAATACATGATGGTGCGGTTTATCAATCAAGCTCAAAGTTCGATCGAACAGGGCGATGCAGCGCGGGTATTGTTACAGGAACAGCCTTACCTTCACGTCAATCAAGAAAATACGATCGAACAACTTACCAACCGCATTTTAGAACTCACAATTTACAAAGTTTTGCCGCGAGTGCAGCCCGGTTTGGAAGATTTGCTGCACCACAATTTAGAATCTACCATCAAACAGTCTGATTTCTATCAAATCCTGCAAACTTTTTCCCCGGTGAATATTTTGCCGAAGGAAATGACCGAACAGCTAGCTAATTATTTGGCTAAAACTGCGGTTGACGTGGTAGCTAATACCTATGAAGACGATAAAGGTCGCAAAATTATCGATAATTTCAGTCAAGAATTCAATCAAAGTTTGCGAGAGGAATTGCAGGATGAGAAAACTCTGAGGGAATTGCAATCGCTGCTATCAGATTGGTTGGAAGAAGTGAAGTTAAATTACGTTCAAGGTGGAGTACGGGTATCCGCAGTGTCCGGCAGTCACTCTATCTAAATCTCCAGCTAAAATAAAGATATGAGAAGCCAACATCAATCCTCTTAACTGTCAACTGTCAAATGAAGTCAGAAGTCAGAAGTCAGAAGTCAGAAGTCAGTAGTCAGTAGTTAGAAGTCAGAAGAACAACAATTATCAACTGTCAAACTGTATGCTGTCAACTGTCAACTGTCAACTATCAACTATCAACTATCAACTACCTTGAACAACTTTACTTGCTGGGAAATAGAAGTTGCCGATACATTGCTGAGGCTGACAGTGTTGCTGGCGCTAACCCTTTTAATCGCTTTTTTTGTAGCATCGGAACTAGCATTGGTATCGGCCTCCCGCTACCAAATCCGCCGGCTGGCAGATTTGTCGGATTCTCCCAAAACTGCGAAAACAGCCCAACTCGTCCAAAAAGCTCAAAACAACATACCGCATTACTTATCCGTGACTCAAACAGGCACAACTGCAGGGAGTTTGCTGTTGGGTTGGCTGGGTGAGGGGGCTACCGTGCACTGGATCGAACCGTGGATCGAAAAATTGCCGATCGGACATTTTCCTGCTATGCTAACTGCTCATTCGATCGCAGTTCCTGCAGCTTTTATCTTAGTAACTTATGTAGAAATAGTTCTGGGAGAACTGATACCCAAAGTATTAGCAACCCACGCCCCGGAACGCACCGCTTTATTGTTGATGCCAGCCCTGGAATTCTGCTCGAAATTACTGTGGCCGCTGCTGGCAATTCTCAACGGTACCGTCCGACTGCTAACTGGTTGGATTACCAACAAAGACTCTCGATCGTTACTGTCACCTTCCGAACCAACTATTGTCGAAATTGACCCTCATTCGGCACTAATTTCTGGAGTATGGGAAGTGACGGCTGTGAATGAAAAACTCGGATTAAATCTGCCGACTAGCAAAGCTTATCAAACTATAGCTGGATTTGCGATTAACTGTTTTGGGAAGATGCCAGATAAGGGCGATCGAACTTTATGGGGCGAGTTGGAAATAGAAGCAGCAAATGTCATAGAAGGAAGTTTGGAAACAGTGCTGCTGCGCCTGGTAACTCGACCTTTGTTCGAGCCGCAACAGCCAGAATTCGTGCTGAATTGAGCGGCTGATTCAGAACGCCAACCTCTATCATATCGAGTCGGGTCGATCGATCGCAATAGTATTAGTTCGTAGCGCGGACTTTCGTCCACAATTTGCTGCCCAAGGGATTCCGCACTACAAACCGTTTATTTTGATTTAACTAATCCACACAGTCGAATGTAGCTTTATTAAAATCAAGCCCCCTTTTCAATCCACTTTGAACGCAAGCTGCTTGTTCGCCGTTAAATGAATCTAGAGCGCGGATAAAACTGGTGTTTGCCCTAACATAGCAGGGAGCACCACCTGTTCCTGCCCACTTAATTCTTACCCAAGGCAAACCTTGTCGATCGCGACGAATAGGATTGCCTTCTAACTCGGAGTAAGTCGGTATAATAGATGCTGCGGGATATTGGGTGAGAATCGAATAGTTAGTACCGGGACCGCTGCGGCAGTTTAAATTACCCCTACTAACAACAATCCAATTACTTGCCCAAGCAGAGTAGTTTCCCCCTGAATCAGGTTTTAGTTGAGCAAAAACAGCAGAGGGAAAGAGCGCAAATGCAGCCAAACTAATTGACTGACAGGCAACGATCGTTGTTTTAACAAATCTCTGAATCTTCATAGGAATTCTGCGGATTGTTTATACTAATTCAATGCAAAGTTCCTTGCTGGTTTTGCAACAAGGGTTTTGATGAATAATTATCTGTTTTGCATATAATACGAGGCTTGCAGGCGGCTTACCGGAAAAATTTACTGCCACAAAACTTACGCATAAATTCGCTTATGTAGGGTGCGCGCCGCGCGCCTTACCGCATGGAACACTTAAATTTGGGCCGTCGCACTTACATTAATTCCCAACAATTCAACCCGCGCGGGCACGCGCACAGTAAAAATAGAACCGCACCCCAATTGGCTTGAAACTTCTATATCGCCGCCCATCATCAAACAAAAATGCCGGCTGATAGTCAATCCCAAACCAGTACCTCCATACTTGCGAGTAGTTGAGGCGTCACCTTGCATGAAAGCTTGAAATAAATTCTTCATTTGTTCGGGGGCAATTCCGATGCCCGTATCAGTTACTCGGAAAATAAAGTATGCGTCAGATGCGTCGCGATCGAGAATTTTTGACTTGTCATTTGTAATTTTTTCCACACTCAGACCGATCGTACCGCGTTCGGTGAATTTCGCTGCATTACTCAGCAGGTTGAGCAATATTTGCCTCGTTTTAGTCATGTCAGCATACATCAATCCTAAATCGTCGGCGCGATCGACTGCAAATTGATTGCCGTTTTTATCTATTAAAGGTTGGACTGTCTCAACTACTTCGTCAATCAAGTTAGCTGGATCGAAATTTTCTAGATGAAGTTCCATCCGACCGGCTTCGATTTTAGATATATCTAAAATGTCGCTAATTAAAGACAGTAAGTGTCTTCCTGCTGTTTGAATTTTGTGCAAATCGGGAATAAAATCTTCGCAGCCCAAATCCTCAGCATCCTCTTTGAGCAAATCGCTGTAACCGATAATTGCGTTGAGGGGAGTGCGCAATTCATGGCTCATATTCGCTAAAAATGCGCTTTTTGCTTGGTTTGCGGCTTGGGCAGCTCGGGCGACTTTTTGAAATTCTTCTGCTAATTTGCGCTGGGTAATGTCTTCGGCAATGCCGACAATACGGTAAATTTCGCCCGTCTCATTGCGGACTGGAAAAGCCCGATCGCGCACCCAACAAACTGACCCTCCAGCACCTACTACTCGGTATTCTTCATCGTAATCGCCGCGCATTTGTTTGGCAAAAGCATTTTTGATGCGATCGCGATCGTCTTGATGAATTGCTTCCCAAAAAGATTCGGGTTCCGCACACAAACTTTCGCGGCTCAAATTCCAGATTTTCTCGCAAGCCGGACTCACGTAAACTATCTGCTGGCAGTTGGGTTCTCGAATCCAAAATACCTCGTGAATGTTTTCTGCTAATTGCCGGAATCGCTCTTCGCTGGCCCGCAACTGCTCCACAGCCGAGTGAAATTCGGTCACGTCTTGCACCAGCGATGCCATCCCAATTACGCAGCCGTTGGCATCAACTAAAGTTGTATTGTACCACTCGCAAAGAATTAGTTTGCCGTCTTTCCTGACGTTCTCATGAATGCTGGTTGTTCCACCTCGATCGGATAATAAATCTACAGCTATTTGCTTGGCTAATTCCTTGGCACTTTCGGGAACTATTAAGTCTAAGCCATTTTGTCCGATCGCTTCCATGCGGCTGTAGCCAAAGATTCTTTCTGCTGATAAATTCCACTCCGCTACTTCAAAATTCAGATCCCATTCTATCGCGCCCAAGGGGGTTTGATGCAGGTGAAGAGCAAGTTTTTGCTGGGATTTTTTCAGAGTTCCAATTAATTTAGTTTTATCAGCCATCGCAGCTTCTACCCGTTCTTCGAGAGTAGTAAACGATTCTTCTAACTGACCGGCCATCGCATTAAAAGAACGGGCCAAAATACCAACTTCATCTTCTCGCTCTACAGAATCGGCCAAGCGCGTATCTACTGCTGTCCCGTCCCATTCCCCCCGCGACAAAGCTTCCGCAGCCTTGCTCAGGCGTTGCAGGGGTACGACAATCCACCTCGAAGTCAGACAGCCGAGAATTGTTGCCAAAACTAATCCACCCAGACACAGCAATATTGTGTAGCGCGTATTGGCGTTAATTTGTTCCATAAAATCGGCTTCGGGAACGGCCACAACAATCAGCCAGTCGAGTCCTCTGCCATCGGTAAGTGGGGTAACTTGCAAAAATTGGCGTTTTCCGGCGAGCGTAAAATCTAATTGGGAAGGGCTGCGAATTGTGCTTAAATCGCCAAATTGTTCTGTCAAATAGCGGGCGGTCGATCGCACTAAAACATTTTTGCTTTCAGTTGCTGCAATTCGTTTGGGAACGCCGTTGCTGATAACAAATGGCTGTTCTGGAGTGGAATTTGCTACCAATTCTCCCGACCTTTCGATAATAAAAGTTTCTCCCGACTTACCAATTTTCAAACTGTCTAAGAATTGATTGATTTGAGAGAGTACCAAATCCGTAGCCACGACTCCGAGCAGTTTGTCGCGATCGTCGTACACCGGTTTACCCGCCGTAATCGCCAGTTTAGGAACATCAAAATAAGTATAAATTTGACTCCATGCCGGTTTGCCTGCCTCTACCGGAGCAACGTACCAAGGTCGCACTCGGGGGTTGTAGTTGGGAGTAATTTTTAATAGTTTGGTTGGTTCTCCCAACTGAGATGCTTCGTAACTGTGAAAGTTATAGCCTGTAGATTTGCCTGATTTCACAACTTTTAGTTTCCCGTTGTCGAGGCGTTCTACTCCAATAAACTCTTTTTGTTCGGAGCCTAATTGAATGTAGCTAACTTTATCGAAGGTTTTAAGTTGTTTGGAAAAATAGCGGGACAAACTAGCGGAATCTTGCGGGTTTAAAACACCAAGACGGATGGCGTCTATATTGAGTTGATTGATCTGATGGGGTGTCTCGATGTAACTGTTAAGGTGTTGCTGGATGCGGGCTGTGACTTCGGCCCGCAGTTGTGCGGCCACATCGTTGACGGCTTTTTGCCCGTTGCGCAGCGAGAACCACCCCGTCAGTCCCACAGCAGCGAATGTCTGGAGGGCAAAAGGTACGACGAGAACGACCCGAATTGGCACTTTTCCCGACAATTTTAAAATTCGATCGGTGATAAATTTGATTGGCATGATGGAGTTGCATTATTACTAATCCACAACTTTTCAGTAAAGTGCCACCTGATTCAGAAGATTTTGGATCTCTATTAAAATTGCAATTTCTGTGGAAAACTTACAACTTTGTAGTTGACAGTTACTTTTTTAGCCACAGTCACAGCTATCTTAGCGCGATCGCGTGTTTGTAGCACGAAGGCAAGCGAATTTTTACGGTTGCGGGAAATTGTCGCCAGCAAGCGGGCCGCACCTTTAGTGCTGTTTTTAGGGAATATTTGTTGACACTCCTCGCGCTCTTTGCGACGAGGATTCTTTAATCTCCGAGATAAATCTTAACATCGATCCTTACCGCCCTATAAATGCGGGAATTCTAAGTTCACTGTCAGAACTTGCACTGGTCTGGGTCGCCCCAAGTGCGTTACTTGAAGTCCGCCCGACCGTTAGTGACGTGGCAATTTATTTGCCACTGCTTACAATCAAAGTAATTACGGTGCAATTACGGAGGAATTCAACATGAAGCCAGTTATCTCTGCTTTTGGAACTGCTTTCGGACTGAGTTCAATTTTAATTGGTTTGACACCTGCTGTTTGGGCGCAACAAATGCCGCAATCTGTAGCCCCAAATTCGGAAACAACTTTATCGGGGGATTCCCTTCAGAGTGTTGAAGGCAGGACGATAGATTCCGACTACTTAAACTCGATCGGTCCATCGGAAACGGCGGGCAATTCTGCTAGACGCGAAGACCGCTTGAGCGAGGAATTTCGCCTCAAGCTCAATAGCGAATTACAGTTTATTACTACTCCTTCGGATGCCGAGCGTCAAGCAAATCCCGTGCCTCCAAAACAAAACGACAGCGGTACGGAAGCGGGAGTTCAACTGCAACTAGGACTTTAGCCTTTTAGGCTCTTGGACTCAAAAACCTGGTTGCTGCGTCAATACCTGTAGCATCAACTAAGGACTACGAGAAGCGTCCCAGCAAAAGTTCTGGACGCTTACCTAGAAGCTGGGCTTGTCTTTGCGATCTGTGGTCTGCCGACTCTAGATTAGTCTAGACACCCCCACCTCTAAAAAGGTGGGGTGAGCTTCATGTAGAAAGTAAACGAAGCTTAAAGTCCAATCTTGTCTAATCTTGGGTAACTTTGGGTAGGTTTTATGTAACGAAAGATGACCGCTTCTCTATTGTCTCGATCGATACTAGCTTTTGACCTCTCGGGATGCCTCGCGCGTAATCTTCATTATTTCTTCTTTTTTTTGCGCGATCGTGTTTTCCTGATTCTTTCTTACTTCGTGCTTTTTTCCTCTACTATTTCTGGATTGTTAGAAAATATCAAGGGTTTTACATCCTCTGCGGCTGCGGGCCGGTTGTGCGATCGGGCACAATTGGAATCTCTATCTTAAAAATCTTGCTACCAACTTTCAACTGCAAACTGTTAACTGTCGAACTTTTTCTGCTGACCCTAAGTTGTTAAGATTGTTAAATTGGCAACAAACATATGAAATAAAAAAATCACAATAGATTCAGCTATTTAAAAATTTTTATCTTCCTCTCCGCTCCCTCAGAGTTTCGATATTGCTAGCAATGACAACAGACTCCTGCCACTTATCTCTCCTCGAACGGGCGATCGCAGCATCTAGCAACGGCATCGCGATCGCCGATGCCCGCAAACCCGATCGACCGATTATCTACTGCAATCCGGCCTTTGAACAACTGACAGGTTACAGTCGCGAAGAAGTTCTCGGGCGCAACTGTCGGTTTTTGCAAGGTCCCGATACCGATCGCGCCGAATTGCAACGCCTCCGCAACAGCCTGCAATCGGGTAAAGAAGTGAAAGTAATTCTTAAAAATTACCGCAAAGATGGCACTCCCTTCTGGAATGAATTAACAGTCTCGCCGGTGCGAGACGATCGCGGAGAAATAACCCACTTTATCGGAGTTCAAAATGATATTACCCCAAGAGTCAAAGCCGAAACAGCCCTGCAAGAAAGCGAAGAAAGATTTCGGGCGATCGCGACTGCTACTCCCGTTCCCATCCTGATCTGCCGCTTGGCAGACAGCACGATCTTGTATGCCAATCCCGCTTTCAGCAAAACTTTTGGCTTCAGTTACCGACAAATTGTCGGCAGGAAAAAAATCGACTTCTATGCTAATGTTACCGATCGCGATCGATTATTCACATCTTTTCAAGCAAATGGTTGCTGCGGTAGCGAACAGATTTGCCTCAAAAAATCGGATGGCAGTTTGTTTTGGGTAAAAATGTCGGTGCGATCGATTAATTTCAATGGCGAATTAGCAACTTTATCTGCATTTTACGACATTACCGATCGCGTTGAAGCCGAAGCAGCACTGCGGGCCAGCGAAGCTAAATTTAAAAAATTAGCTGCCAATCTACCCGGAATGATTTATCAATTTCAGCTAGAAACTGATGGCACTATGTCCTTTCCCTACGTCAGTTCCGGCTGCCGCAAACTCTGGGAATTAGAACCCGAAGTCCTCAGAAGTTCAGCCATGCAGGCAATAGAAACAATTCATCCGGACGATCGACCGAATTTCGAGACAGCCGTTGCTACCTCTGCTAAAACCTTAAATCCTTGCCGCTGGGAAGGCAGGCTGGTTTTACCTTCCGGTAAAACGAAGTGGGTTAGTTGGGAGTCCCGTCCCGAAAAGAACGAAAATGGCGACATTATTTGGGATGGCTTGTCGATCGATATTAGCGATCGCAAACAAGCAGAATTAGCGCTGCAACAAAGCGAAGCCAAATTCCAAAAATTAGCAGCTAACGTGCCGGGAATGATTTATCAATTTTTGCTAAAACCTGACGGTTATAATGAGTTTGTTTACGTCAGTAACGGCTGTCGGGAAATGTACGAACTAGAACCACAAGAAATTAAAAATAACTCCGATGCAATCTGGTCGTTAGTGCATCCCGAAGACCGGAAACACTTAGAAGAATCAATAGCTATTTCAGCAAAAACTTTAAAACCTTGGAAACATGAATGGCGGCACGTAACGCCATCGGGAAAACTGAAATGGATTCGCGGGATTTCCCGCCCGGAAAAGCAACCGGACGGCAGCATACTTTGGGACGGACTGACGATCGACATCAGCGATCGTAAGCTAGCAGAAATTGCCCTCGGTCAGTCAAAAATCGCCCTGCAACAAGTCAATCAAGAACTCGAACACCGGGTAAAAGAACGCACCAGGGCCTTGCAAGCTTCCCAGCAAATGTTGTGGCTCGTAATCAACAACATCCCGCAATTTATAGTTTGGAAAGACCGCAATTCCGTGTTCTTGGGATGCAACCAAAACTTTGCCAAAAAAGCAGGTTTCAACCACCCGGCAGAATTGATCGGACTCTCCGATTTAGATATGCCTTGGAGGCCGGAAGAAACAGAATTTTTTAGAGCTTGGGACCAGCGCGTAATCGAGACAAACACTCCCGAATATCACATTATCGAACCGCAAATGCAAGCCGACGGCACGCAACGCTGGCTCGATGCGAATAAAATCCCCCTGCACGACAGTCACGGCAATGCTGTCGGCATTTTATGCAGTTTTGAAGACATCACCGAACGGCTGTTGTTAGAAGCGAAAGTTACGGAAAGCGAAGAAATATTCCGCAAGATATTTGAAGATGCGCCGATCGGCATTGACTTAGCTAATTTAGAAGATGGCAAGCTAGTCCGAGTAAATAAAGCTTACTGTTCCATTCTGGGATATGACGCCTCAGAATTGTTAGGTAAAAAATTTACAGATCTCGTCCATCCCGAAGATCTTGAAAAAACTATGCAAGCGGCAGCCGATTTGGCTCGGGGAGAAACATCCAGCTACAGGCTAGAAAAACGCCTGATTTCGGCTGCCAAAAACATTGTTTGGGTAAACGTAACAGCTACTCTGATTCAAGGCTCTGAAGGCAAGCCAATTTACAGTTTGGGGATGATTGAAAATATTACAGAACGCAAAGTTTCCGAAGCAGCGTTGATGGCATCGGAAGCTCAACTGAGAAAACAAACAGTTCAATTGCAAGAAGCTTGCGAACAGCTAAAACAAGCTCAAATCCAGTTAGTTCAATCCGAAAAAATGTCGAGCCTCGGTCAGATGGTTGCGGGAATCGCCCACGAAATAAACAATCCTGCAACCTTTATTAATGGCAATATTTCTCATACTCATCACTATTTTCAAGACTTAATAGATATTTTGAATTTATACCAGCAATCCTACCAGCAGCCAACCCCAGAAATTGTTGAAAAAATCAAAGAAGTAGATTTAGAATTTCTGAAAGAAGATTTGCCCAAAATGCTCAATTCCATGAGTAAAGGAGTAGAAAGAATCGGTAAAATAGTGTTGTCGCTGCGCAATTTTTCCCGGTTGGATGAAGCAGAAATGAAATTTGCCAACCTGCACGAAGGAATCGACAGCACGCTGTTAATTTTGCAGCATAGATTGAAAAATAACAGTCAAAAAGACCGAATTAAAATTGTCAAACAGTACGGAGAAATACCGAAAGTTTACTGCTGTGCGGGACAGTTAAATCAAGTATTTCTCAACATTATCAGCAACGCGATCGACGTTTTAGAAGAGCAGCCGCAGCCTCGGACGATCGCCATTCGCACTTTCGCGATCCGCAAGCAAGCTGCTGCGGGTGTGGGCCAGCACGCCCACATTCCGAGAGAATTCTCGGAATTGGCACCAACGGGAACACTCAAGAATTCAGACCCGATCGCGAGCAGCCTGAACCAATTAATCGAGTCCGATCGCATCGTAATTTGCATCGCCGACAGCGGGCCGGGAATGACAGAAAACATCCGCAAGCGAGTGTTTGACCCTTTTTTTACCACCAAACCGGTAGGCTCCGGCACCGGTCTGGGATTGTCCATCAGCTATCAGATTGTGGTAGAAAAACATAGGGGGATGCTGCGGTGCATTTCCGCACCAGGCCAGGGCGCGGAATTTTGGATTGAAATTCCGCTTTAAAAAAAAGGAAAAAAACTGCAAAGTTTTAAGATCGCTCCCCCAGACGCATAACTACCAAATCAACGGGGTTTTTCACCGAAATTACCAGCTAAAATCCAATATTTTCGGAAAAACTCCGGTTCCTGCACGAATCCTCAATATGTAACTTTTAATTTCCGATGGCCGTTGGTTGTATGCCTTTTCCACTTGCGTCCAGTAAACCGGCAATTAGAGGCGTAGCGATCGATCCCCGGCCCCTATTCACGAGGCAAATATGTTGAAAAAATTACCATTACCCTGGTCTCGCTACATTCCAGCGGGGTTGACGCTGGTTTTGGGCGTCGGACTCTCGGCACTGACATTTGCCCTCGTTTGGGATTGGGAAGACAGGCGGCGCGACTACGAAATGCACCGCCGGATCGATGACATCGCGATCGGACTCGAACGGCAGCTAAACACCGATTTAGACGTAGTTCTCGCCCTCAGCGATTACATGAAATCCTTTAATGCGGTCGATCGAGACTCGTTTTCCCGCTTCGTCGCCCGCCCCCTCTCAGTCCACCCCAGCCTGCAAACCCTTGCTTGGGCCCCGCGCGTCCCCAATGGCGATCGATCCGACTACGAAGCCAAAGCCAAAACCCAAATCGACCCCAGTTTCGAGATTGCCGAACGCGGTACCCGAGGAGAACTGCGCAAAGCCGGCCAGCGTTCCGAATATTTCCCCGCCACTTACGTCGAACCGACAGCCGGGAACGAGACAGTATTGGGCTTCGACTTGGCATCCCATCCCAATATCCGCGCCACTCTCGACAAGGCCCGCGATACAGGAGAAACGATCGTCACCGATCGGATCGGCGGCTTGCTTCAAGATAATGACGAACAGGGACTGCTAGCGATCGTCCCGATTTACGAAAACAATACTAAACCAACTACTCTAGAATCGCGGCGCGAATTACTGCAAGGATTTGTTCTCGGCGTATTTCGAGTCAAAGATGTTTTCCAAAGTTCTTTAAGGGGGCGCAATACCAAATACCTCAAAATTTATCTTGCCAGCGAAGCGCCAGAAGATCGAACAGCCTCCTCCCTTGCGCCCCAAACTCCCAGCCTCAGTTTCCCAGATGCAGCAGCAGCCAGTCAAATCCATCAATTTGCCGTACTCTTCCTCTCCGACAGCGAACAGATGATGGCTGTACCGGCTGATGTGGTAAAAGAACTGCGATCGCAATGCCCGATTCAAGACAGTTCCGACTCCGAGAATAATGCTTGCAGGAGACTGCTGAAAATTAGCGGCCGTCAATGGTTTCTCTACGTCGCAGCAACTCCGGAAATTCGTAAAACCCGCAGGCATTGGCGTTCTTGGGGGCTGCTGACAATGGGTTTGCTGTGGACTTTGATTCCGGTGACATATATGCTGACAGCTTTGAGTCGCACAGCGCAAATCGAAAAACTGGCTTTGGATACAGCCCGCCAGGCCGACGAGTTGCAGGATGCTTACAAACTTTTGGAAGCCGAACAGGCTAAATCGGAACAGTTGCTGCTAAATGTTTTGCCCGGTCCCATCGCCCTGCGCTTGAAGCATAACGAACATAATATCGCCGAAAGTTTTGGGGAAGTAACTGTTTTGTTTGCCGATATTGTGGGATTTACAGAAATCTCGTCAAGAATTTCAGCAACGGCGGTGGTGGAAGTGCTCAACGGTATTTTTTCCGCCTTCGATCGCTTGGCCGATCGGCACGGTTTGGAGAAGATTAAAACTATTGGCGACGCTTACATGGTGGTGGGCGGTTTGCCGACGCCGAGAGAAGATCATGCGGAGGCGATCGCGGAAATGGCGATCGATATGCTGCACGAAATTCGCCTGCTCAGTTTAGATCGATCGGAGCCTTTTAGCATCCGCATTGGCATTAACACCGGCCCTGTAGTTGCGGGCGTCATCGGTCTGAAAAAGTTTATTTACGACCTGTGGGGCGATACTGTAAATATTGCTTCGCGCATGGAATCTCACGGGATTACCGGCTGCATTCAAGTAACAGCAGAAACCTATGAAAGATTAAAGGATAAATACGTTTTTCAGAGGCGAGGAGCAATTCAAGTTAAGGGTAAAGGATACATGACTACCTATTTGCTAACTGGTCGGAAAAATTGGTAATAGTTGACAGTTGACAGTTGACAGTTGACAGTTGAGAGTTGAGAGTTGAGAGTTGACAGTTGACAGTTGACAGTTGACAGTTGGTAATTCTCCCCTCTGCCTTCTGCCTTCTGCCTTCTGCCTTCTGCCTTCTGCCTTCTGCCTTCTGCCTTCTTCCTTCTTCCTTCATTATTTTTTAGCTCTTATCACTAGATCGATTAACTGTTCTCGTCCCCAGAGTTGTACGCCATTCGCTTGAGCCAGTTTGCAAGCATTGGATGTAAAATTACTGTTGGTAATTACGATCGCATCCCGCGCCCCGTAATATTTAACCGCACCAACCACTTCTTGCACTGCAGAATTTCCCACTTTTCCTTGATAGCGTTTTGCCTGAACGACGGTTTTCTTGCCTCCTTTAGCAAGAATCAAATCCGCACCAAAATCTGCCGTTTTGGGTGTCATTTCGACGGCATAACCGAGATTGCGGAAACAGCAGGCTAAAAATTCCTCAAACTCTTCTCCAGTCATTAGATCGACTCGATCGATTAAATACCCAATTTCTAGCGATTCTAACCGCGTATAACCTGCTAAAATCTGCTTGAATGTTTTCAACAGAATAGCACTCAACTTATGAGAAGGCAGATGGGAAGATAAGCTAGAAGATTGCGATCGACTCTCGCTTAAATTTTCATTATTTAACTCGGTTAACAGCTTAGAAAATTCTAAAACTTGCTTGATTTTTTTCAACATATTTGTATTTGAGTTAGTAGCAGTAGAATTAGCAGCAGAGGGAGATGGCGATGCAGCTTGAACTTGAGTTTCTGCCGCAGGTGTCGGTATCGCATCCTCGATCGAAGTTTGCTGTACTTGCTCTCGGGCTTGCTTTCTTTTGCTCAAAACAGCCCGTTGAATTTTCAACAAAATTTTCCCCTCTCGCTCGTTAATTTCACCGTCAGCCTCGATCGTGTCGGTGCATCTTTTTAAAAGTGGTTCGGCAAAGTCGAGTTCGAGTTTTTCGAGTAAAACATCCAATTTGGGAGGCAATTGAGACTGATTTTTCACAGCTTCAATTTCAGCTAAAGATCGAGAGTTTAAATTCGCCGCTTGTAATTCTGGTAAAAACTCTTCCCATCGGGTGAATTTTTTGCTGCTATAGACGACATAGGTCAAAATCCAATCCATCACCGTTTGTTGCGCGATCGCTCTTGCTAAATATTCCTCACTTTCTGCTTGCAATACCTCTTGTAAATCTTCGAGTTTAGTGTCGATTTCCGAAGAATTGAGCTGCGCTTCATAAAACCGACAAGCACCGTATCCCAGGGCATAAATCATTGCTGCACTGGCGCTAGCATTAATTACTGCACCCGCCAAGGGAATATTGCTAACCAGCGTAATTCCAGCTTCGATCGCTAAATTGCTACCCAAAGATAAACCGAAAATAGCAACAACTTCTCCTTTGCGATCGCTCGATTGCAAATCCATGCCATAGGCGGCAGCAATTTGATAAACCAACTCGGCAGATAGCGCCGTCACTGCCATTAAATCCATGCCAACCAACGCCAAAGCAGCGCCAGGAACTAAACTGCTAGCCAAGCCACTTCCTGCCGCTAGCAAGGCTTTTTCCACCATTAAGCGATGTGCGATTTCTTGAGATTTTGCGTGAGGATATTGGCGCTGCAACTCTCGAACTTGCGCCTCGGCAGTCACTACATCAACAGTATCGATCGCGCTAACTAACCAGTCAATTTTGAACTTTTCAGTTAGTTTTTTCAAGATAGAACTTTGGGAAATTAAACCGATGGTTGAACCCAAAAATTGGGAACTTGCAATACTGCACTTCCCGCACTCACGGCTGCATTTCCTAGCGTACTAGCAGTATTTGCGATCGCACTTGTGGCACTCGCAGCAGTATTCGCGATCGCACTTCCCGCACTCGCGACAGCATTTTCAGCAGTATTTGCGATCGCACTTCCCGCACTCGCAGCAGTATTTGCGATCGCATTTCCCGCACTCGCGACAGCATTTTCAGCAGTGTTTGCGATCGCACTTCCCGCATTCGCTGCTGCATTTCCTACCGCACTCGCACTTGCAGAAATAGTTCCGATAATAGAATTGAACCAATTAGATTTATCCTTGGATTGTGCCTGCGCTGTCGGTTCGGATGGCTCTTTTTCTGCTATTTCGGTTGGCGACCCAATTGCTTCTAAATGCGTGCTATCTGTTTCAATTTCATTGTTATCTGGCATTGGTTTTAATTGGAGTTATTTTGGGAAATAAGGACTGAAGTCCTCACTACGAACAAGAGAAGGACTTCAGTCCTCACTACGAACCTGAAGAAGGACTGAAGTCCTGACTGCGAACCTCAATCTTTCAACTTTTAAGCCATACTTAAAGACATCAATTCTTCGGTCATTTCAAAATTTGCTGTTACGCTTTGCACGTCGTCCAAATCTTCCAAAGCGTCCATTAATTTGAGGAGCGATCGAGCTTTTTCAGGATTGTCCATTTCTACTGTATTGCTAGGAATCCAGCGAGTCTCCGACTGCAAAACTGCCAAACCTTTGTGTTTCAAAATACTCGCTAAATTT
The DNA here is from genome assembly GCA_012034575.1 of Richelia sp. CSU_2_1. GTDB lineage: Bacteria > Cyanobacteriota > Cyanobacteriia > Cyanobacteriales > Microcoleaceae > Microcoleus. The sequence continues at coordinate 20,115 of JAAUPF010000006.1, forward strand.
TCCAAATTAGCAACAGTTGTAAATACCTCTGCACCTTCAGTATCTTCATCAATTGAAATCAATTCGTAAGATTCGGCCTCGGCTTCTAGAGACGCTTCAAACAGTTGTTCTTCGTCGATAGAACCTTCTACCGTACACACTCCTTTTTGGTCGAACATCCAACCGACGCAGCCCGTTTCGCCGAGATTTCCGCCATTTTTAGTAAAAGCTTCCCGCAAGTCAGCCGCCGTGCGATTGCGGTTGTCTGTCAGGGCTTCAATTAAAATCGCAACTCCGCCGACACCGTAGCCTTCGTAGCGGATAGCTTCTAATTCGGAATTCGCCCCCAACTTACCGGCACCTTTCGCGATCGCCCGTTCTATGTTTTCATTGGGAATACCTGCCGCCTTCGCTTTGTCAATTGCCGTCCGCAGTTGAAAATTACCCGCCGGATCGGGAACTCCACTGCGGGCCGCGACAATTATTTCGCGAGATACTTTAGTAAAAATTTTGGCTTTAACGGCGTCAACTCTAGCTTTCTGGCGTTTAATATTCGCCCATTTACTGTGTCCTGCCATAACGATTTGAGATTTTCAACTTGAGATGTTCGATCGAACTCGCACAAACGTAGGGTGCGCAATGCGCACCTTACCGTTAAATAATAGCACTGAGATGTGCGATCGAACTTGCATAAACGTAGGGTGCGCAATGCGCACCTTACCGTTAAATAATAGCACTCTGATTCTTTGCCTTAACTCAACTTTAATTAAACCGGATAGCAGCTTCAGATTCTGTGAGATGGGAAGTATCGCCATTAAGTTCGATCGACCATCCCGAATATTGTCGCACGACTTTCACCACACAGCACAAAGCGGCATTAATTTCAGTTTCCGCGACGCCCGCCAGTCCGATCGCGCATCCCAAAACTGACGCGCCGTGACCTACTAATAGTATATCTTCGGGAAACTCATTAGCGAGGCGTTTGGCAGTTTCTCCGGCCCGGTTGAGGCAATTTTCGGTAGTTTCTGGATATTTAGTAATGCTGCTTTTGTAAGTGCGATCGATCCTGGGAAAACGCTCGCATAAAGTTTCAAAAGACTCTGTTTCTGGCATTTCTGTCATCCATTCAGGATTCAGCCATTCGCACAATCCCCACTCTAGTTTAATTGGCAAATCGAGGGCGTTGGCGACATGATTTGCTGTTTGCACTGTCCGCAAAAAGGGGAAGCGAAAATGTGGGAAATTTTTTCATTTTTGAGGCGATTTGCCAGTTGTTTTGCTTGAACGTGACCGTCTTCAGAAAGGTGCGGATCGTAACGCTTTTCTGCGGTGAGAAACCAATCGGGGTTTACGAAGTCGATGCGGTTTCCGTGTCGTGCGATCCAGACTGTTTGCGACATGAGAATTTGATTGTTTGGTTTCTTGTTGGGGATTATATCAAAGTTTAGGTATTTTTGGAACCGCAGATAATGCAGATGAACGCTGATTAACGCTGATGGATGGTGGATTTTTTATGGGCGATGGGGGTGCGATCGTTTTTTTACCTTAAAGTCTTTTTTGCCAAATTTCTAAGGATAAATTAATTAAGAAATCTAAAAGATTAGCTTCATTTTTTTGCTGACTTATCTCGGCTACATGCCGAGCAAATTCTCTAAATGCGCTTCGACAAAATCTTCTAAAGCCTCTTCGCTGACAAATTCCCACTCCGATCCTATTTTCCTCAATGCGACATTGCTTAACATTTTGACACTGGTATCCAAAATAACAAACTTTTCCTGCAATTATCTACTATAGTGGAATTGCATTCTCAAAGATTGAATTTTAAATCTAAAAAAAGCTTAAATATTGAAGTTCAAAAAATATGCAAATTACTGAGACCGATCGCACTTCGATTCGCTCGATCGTAGAACAGCAACTGCTAGCCTTTCAGAGAGATGATGCAGCCGCTGCTTTTGCCTTTGCCAGTCCCGGAATTCAGCAGCAATTCCGCAAAGCAGAAAGCTTTATGAAAATGGTGAAAATTGCCTATCAAGCTGTTTATAGGCCGCGATCGGTTTTATTTGAAGACCTCGCTAATATATCAGGAAATCCGGCTCAGCCAGTGTTCTTGTTAGATCCTAAAGGTATTCCCTCAATGGCAGTTTATCTGATGGAAAAACAGCCCGATCGCAGTTGGCGAATTAATGGCTGTTATTTAGTTCCTATCTCAGAGGAATAAGGATGGTCATTGGTCATTGGTCATTGGTCATTGGTAATTGGTAATTGGTAATTGGTAATTGGTAATTGGTAATTGGTGATTGGCAGTTACAGATTGCTGTTTAACAATTAGATTTCGATCCCCCTCAGCCCCCTTACAAAGGGGGGGACCGGAAGTGTTCTTCAAGTCCCCCTTTTTAAGGGGGATTTAGGGGGATCTAGACTTCAGCTTGCGAGACCGGAAGCGCTCTTCAAGTCCCCCTTTCTAAGGGGGATTTAGGGGGATCTAGACTTAGGTAAAAACGAGATTTTTCGAGAACTTCAGCTTTAAGTTGACACCTGCGGACACAGTATCAGCCGAAGGATTGTCGCGTCATGGCGAGGATTGTTCCATCGACGGATGTACTTCATAAACCCGCGATCGGCTCTAATTCATAGCTTAGTTTTTTCTACTAATTTTCAGCATTTTATTGCCACCTTTTTGAAATTCGTAGGCTACCTCTTTAATTTCTACAAAAAATCCTCTGGCTTCTAATTCTTTGACAGTCGGCGACAGTCGATCGGATACTTCGCTGCTAAAACTCTGTAACAGCGGAAATATCCGCACTTCCCGAGCAATGCGACTCATTTCTAAAATAGAATTTAGGTGAAATTCTTCGGATAGCAAATGAGAATAAGTAAATAAAAAATGACTGCATAAAGCTAGGTCGAATTTGCAATCTGGAAAAGGCAAAACTGGCAATTCAGCAGTGATGTAGCGCCCATCCTGAACGCCTGAGGGAAAATCTACTAAAAATTTTTGCATCGCCCCCATCCGCACTTCGCCTAAGTGTTCCGGTGATTTGATATCTGTCCACACAAAATCATCTAAAGTTGCTTTAACTCCATCCAGTACAGTTTGATAGGTTGCTTGAATGCGATCGCCAATTTCCGCTGCTGTAAACTGATAAACTGGATCGCAAGAAATTACTTTGTTACCTTGCTGAGTCATTTCCGCATTAAAGCTGGCCGGGCCGCCCGCACAATCAAGAATTGCTAGATCGAGCTCAGTTGCTGTTAAGCCAAACATTTTGATGTATTCATCCAAACACCGTCCCCAAGGAATTACTCGATCGAGTTTAAATGACACTGTTTTTTACCTCTCGTGATAGTTGACAGTTGATAGTTGACAGTTGACAGTTGGGAATTGGGAATTGGGAATTGGGAATTGGGAATTGGGAATTGGGAATTGGGAATTGGTAATTCTTCCACTCTCCCCCTCCCCCACTCTCCCCTCTTCCTTCTTCCTTCTTCCTTCTTCCTTCTTCCTTCTTCTGACTTACTTTACAATTTCTTTACAAGCAAAGTGTAAAATCGGGAAGCGCGATCGGGCAAATTTATCGTTTTAGCTATGGATTTTAGATCGCAGCAAGGCTAAACTTAACAGAGGCTAAACTTAACATCATAATTAATCTCGATCGCTGGCAGGCTGAACCGGAGCAAAACAATGAAAAATACTGTGAAAAACGCTACAACTATCAGTTTATCAGCACTTCTGCTGTTAGGCAGTTCGCTGCCGATCGCAGCCCAGCCCCGCCCCCCCAGAAATCCCGCACCAGCCCCGAATCAAAACAGGCCCAGAGTACCTCCACCGCCTCCTCCCGGCAGTCTCCCGAGCGGCAATTTTGGTTCCTTCGGAGCAGAAGCAGCTTATACTTTAGGAGCGGGCGATCGAGTTTCTTTGGATATTGTCGGTGTTCCTGAATTCAGCAAAGAATATCAAGTGCTGGTTGACGGCACGCTGAATTTGCCGATAATTCGCAGCGTGTCAATTCAAGGTTTGACGCTGCAACAAGCCGCCGAAGTAATTACTAGGCGATACGAACCTTTTATTAACGTTCCCGTTGTCACATTAACTTTGATACTTGCTAGACCTTTAAATATAGGTGTTGCCGGTGAAGTTACCCGGCCGGGTTCGTACAAAATTAATCCAGTTAGAGAAGGAACTGGAGGGGGAGTAAAATTCCCTACTTTGATGGAAATGCTGCAACTTGCAATGGGCGTGACACCAGCAGGAGATATGCGCAACGTGCAAATTCGCCGTCCCCGCAGAGGCGCACCGGAGCAGGTTGTTACTGTTAATTTGCAGGATTTTTTAGACACGGGAAATTTGCGCCAAGATGTGACGATTCGAGATGGAGATACTATTTTTGTCCCCACAGCAAGCGCCCTGAATACCCAAGAAGTGCGCGAAAGAGCGAGTGCTAATTTTTCTGCTGATATTACTAAACCAATTGGAGTAGTAATTGTTGGAGAAGTGAACCGTCCTGGACCTTATACTGTATTTGCTTCTGATGTGCGATCGAGCAACCAACAAACAGAATTGAGTTTTGTATCGATAGACCAGCAACAAGGTGCTGTTGTAGGCTTGCCAACCATAACTAGAGCGCTAAAAATTGCTGGCGGCATTACTACAGAAGCTGACATTCGCCGCGTACAAATCCGCCGCCGAGTTCGAGGTGGTGAAGAACAAACTATTATGGTAAATTTGTGGGATTTGCTGCAAAAAGGTGATGCTTCTCAAGATATTTTGCTGCAAGAAGGAGATAGTGTTATTATCCCCACCGCAGCTACCGTAGATTTAGCTGAAGTTTCGCAAGTTGCCACATCAAGCTTTTCTCCGAATGCGATCGCGATTAATATTGTAGGGGAAGTAATCAGACCGGGAGCGTTGCAAGTTCGACCCAATACATCGCTACACCAAGCTTTGTTAACTGCTGGCAGTTTCAATCAACTGCGAGCTAAAAAAGATCGGGTAGAATTGCTGCGTTTGAATCCCAACGGTACTGTTTCCCGCAGGACGATCGAAGTTGATTTCGCTCAAGGTTTGAATCCCAATAATAACCCAACTCTCCGCAACAATGATGTGATTTTAGTCGCTCGATCGGGCTATGCTAGAGTAGCAGACAATATCAACAGTTTCTTGCAGCCCGTGGTGGGAGTAGCAAGTGGTATCAGTTCTGTCGCTAATATTTTGAGCGGGTTTGAAACAACTATCAGAACGTTTCAGAGGTTGTTTTTGGGAGGAGATTTCGAGCGGCGAAATCAACTCGACCAACTCCGCCAACAGCGCGAAGATAGACGAGAGCAACGTGAAGACAGACAGCTAGAAAGAGAGCGGCAAGCAGAAGACAGAGAATTGCAGCGTATAGACAGACAGCGAGCAGAAGAAGATCGAAGACTGCTATTAGAAGACAGACAGCGACAAATAGAGCTGGAAAACCAGCAGCTTCAAATTCAGCAGCAGCAACTGCAATTGCAAAATCAAAATCAAGGCGGTCAGCAGTAAAGCCAACCTCACCCCCTTTAATAGTTGTTATTTTTGGGGGTTGGTAACAATAGAGATATTTTCGCTTTTTAATTTATAACCTTTGATTATTGTACTGACAAATTATCCGAACATGAAGTTGCGAGCGCGCGGAATATCTCCTCAGAATTCATCTTTGCCCGATTCTCAATCTGTTATAAAAATATCCCAGCTAAAGCCGTGATCAAAGAAATTAAAATCCAAAATTACAAATCGATTCACAAGCTGAAACTAGAATTAGGGCGAGTAACAGTTTTGATTGGCGAAAATGGTTCCGGCAAAAGCAATATTCTAGAGGCGATCGCCCTGGCTTCAGCAGCAGCAGATGATAAACTAGATAATGAGTTTTTAGCATCTAGGGGCATCCGAGTTACAGAACCTCAATTGATGCGATCGGCTTTTGAAAAAGATGATTCTGCACGAGATATCAAACTCTCTTTATTGGGACAAAATTGCCAAGAATATAGTTTTGTACTCCATAATGAAGGCCGGCCTTATTCTCAGTGGATTAATAAAGAAGCAGACCAGCTCATTATTCACAAGTTCAGAGATTTTGTGAAGGCATATAACGGCAATAGAGAAGAATTAATCGAAAAAATTTCAGACGATTTTTTTTTAAAAGTATCTTCAGAGAACCGCTTAGTAAAGTAATTGATTCATTCATAATACACAATTTTTTGATATATTCTCCAGAAAATTACTCATTGCGGATATTTGAACTAGAAGAGCAAATTCAACCGCTAGGCATTTATGGTGAAGGTTTGTTTAAACTACTGCAAGTTTTAAGTTTAGAAGATAACCAGGAAAAAATTACAGAAATCAAGGATTTACTTCGATTAATAGATTGGTTTCAAGATTTTGAGATTCCGCGCACCTATAGTGAATTTGAATACAAGCTTCAAATCAAAGATAGGTATTTAAACTCAGATTTAACTTACTTCGACCAAAGAAGTTCTAATGAAGGATTTCTATTTTTACTATTTTACTTTACCTTGTTCATCAGTGACCTCACCCCGAAATTTTTTGCCATAGATAACATTGATGCTTCTCTCAACCCTAGATTGTGCCGCCGATTAATACAAGAACTAATCGAACTAGCAAAAAAACATGATAAACAAGTCATCTTTACAACTCACAACCCGGCAGTTTTAGATGGTTTGGATTTAGATGATGACGAACAGCGGCTGCTTGTAATTTCTCGCAACCTATTAGGTTATACTAAAGCGAGGCGCATTTTCAAACCTAAACCTTTAGATGGACAAGAACCTGTGAAATTATCAGAGGCGTTTTTGAGAGGCTACATCGGCGGACTTCCTAAAAATTTTTAATATGATTAGTTTTGGATTAGTTACAGAGGGAATTACTGACCAAATTGTAATTGAAAATATTTTAGCTGGGTATTTTAATACGCCAGATCTAGATGTCGAACCACTGCAACCTGAAAGAGATAAAGACAATAAAAATCACTCTAAATATGCTGGTTGGACTCTAGTTTTTGATTATTGCAAGTCAAAAGATTTTCAAGAATCCTTTCAATCTATTGACTATATAATTATCCAAATCGATACTGATGTTTTGGTGGATTCAGAAAATTATAATTATAATATTCCCAGTCGAGATGACAATGGTAATGATTTGACTCCCCAGCAGTCGATCGAAAAAGTTATTGAAAAATTTAGAGATGTCATAGGTGAGGATTTTTACGATAAATATCAACAGAAAATCCTGTTTGCAATTTCTGTTAATTCAATAGAGTGTTGGTTTCTCCCACTATATTATACAGATAGTAGAAAAGCTAAAGTTAAAAACTGTCTCGATACTTTAAATCAGCAACTTGCGAAAAAACACAAGTTTACGATCGACCCTAATGCTAAGAATCCTGAATATTATCGAGAAATTTCAAAACAATATAGCAAGCAGAAATTTTTGATGAAGCATTATGCAGAAAATCCCAGCCTAAAAGATTTTATAGAACAGCTTCAAAGCAGAGATATTCAGATTGCTGCTGAAGAGAATTGGTAAGCGATCGGGCCTACACTGCGCGCCCTAAATAAAATCTAAAATCTAAAATCTAAAATCCCAAATCTAAAATCGATTAATTTCGGTGGTTGTTAGCATAGCGAATTCTCGCCCCAGCCCATTGAAGTTTTTCCCTCAAAGTACCGTAATAAGAATAGTTTTCCCGCAAAATGATAAATTTGGCATCGCAATTTGCCATCCGCACATCTACGCGCTGTCCCGGCCAAATTGCTGTACCTAAAATGCCGTCCGTCCAGAGTTTTGTACTGAGTTCGTAATCTGCTAAAGGCCAAATGCTGACGACGGAACCGGCCGGCAAAACTACCGGGCGGCTGGACAAACTCAAAGGGCAAATTGGAGTAACTGCGATCGCATCCATTCCGGGGTGAATAATCGGTCCGTTAGCAGAAGCGGTGTAGCAAGTCGAACCCGTCGGAGTTGCTACAATTAAACCGTCGCCTTGATATTGATCGACTACTTCGCCGTCAACTTCCATTTCAATAATCGAAGTCGGCATTCGATCGGCCGAAGCAGGTTTAACGCACATTTCATTGAGTGCTAAAAACCTCTCGCTTTCAGGTTCGAGATTGGTTCTGCTACCCTCAAAAATTGCTGCCTGCAACATCATCCGCTTTTGCACTGCATACCTGTCTTCAGCAAGTCTGTCCCAAACTTCTTCAGTATTTTGGAAATCATCAAAAGATTCGGTTAAAAAACCGAGGTGTCCCCCCACATTTGCTGCTAAAATCGGGATGCCGTCGGCGGCTAAATTTCGCGCTGCGGCGAGGGCTGTGCCGTCGCCTCCAAGTACCACGGCTAAATCGATCGGGCTGTTGCTAGAAGCTAAAAATACTGGATAGGGATTATCTTTTGGACCCGACGGCCCCATTAAAACATGACAACCGCGATTTTCTAACTGTCGGGCGCATTGTTCTGCCCAGCGCTGGCTGAGGGGATCTCTGGCTTTATGGGCAATAATTACTTGTTTTAGTTGCACGATCGAACGATTTTAGATTTTAGATTTTAGATTTTAGCTTTTAGCTTTTGGAGATTGGAGATTGGAAATTTCAGGATCGCTAAAAAATTTGTAGATGCGGAGCGGAGCTATTAGACACCTGCACAAACTCGGTTCTCGTCTATACCTCGGCTATACAAAGTCAGGGTTTCAGATTCTTTTTTGGAGATGTCTATTGGTTTATAGCATCACGATCGTGCTTTTATTTTACCCTAAAATATCACAGGTCGAACATTAAAATAAAATAAAAAAATTCCGAAAAATAGGTCTTTAAACGATCGCGCTCAACTAATGATATTAAACATAAATGTTCTCCAGCGCTCTCAAAATTCCTTCGCAGGTAAGGTCGTGGTTTGCAACTAGAGTCACTCGAATTCGATTTATGGTTCACCTTAGCTGTCTGCGATTTCTTGCAGAGAAATATTCTTGAGAAACCCGAGGCAGACTACAAGGAACGATTCTCGATGCAACGCGAGGCAGAGCCTCTGGATCTGCGTTCTCAGGCAGAGCCTGAGAACGAGAGACTCTCCCACTCTCCCCCTCTCCCCCTCTCCCACTCTCCCTCTCGACTATCCGTCGTTGCTACGAGATCTGGGACTCGGCCAGGGAATGCTGTCATCGGCTGCGATTTGGCGGGCAACGGCGATCGCCCCGAAACGGTTGAGGTGGCTGGGATCGACAAAAAAATCGTTGCGATTGGGCCAGCGCTGCGACAAATCGCGGAAAAAGAAGCCCTGCGATCTCGACAGGCGCTGCATTCGCTGCCGGAATTGCTGTTCCGCCCAGCGGCGGGTGCCGTCTAAGTAGTCGTCGGTAACGGGCAAACTGACCAACACTAGGGGAATTTTGCGAGTTTTGGCGAAAGCGACTACTGAATTAAAGGCTTTTGCCTGTTTCCCTCCGAGGTTAAAGTCTTCGTAATCGCGATCGTACCTGCCTGAAACGTAGGCGCGCTGCCGGTAATAGGTGTTGGGATTGTAGCGGTCCGATAGGGACATGAAACCGTTGGAGTCGATCGAATCTGCTAATTCGCTAACTTGCCTTATTGCCACCGGGCCTGACGGCGCTAGGGGAATCAATTGTCCTCTTTGGGCTGTTACAGAAGTTGCGATCGGTTGGAACTGGTATGTGGCAACGGGCCCTGCAACGGGCAAAATGCCTGGTGGTGAATACATCCAGTTACTGTTGATGCCGGTATCTAAATCCTGAAACGAACTGCTGGCGGTCGCCTGAGCTCTGTGAAAAGAGGGACTGCCGCAAGGTTCCGGGAAGCTGTAACACTGGGAAGCAACATTGGGCCCATTTGAAGGCAGTTTGGGGCGAACGCCGGCAACTAAAAGTTTATTCCCATCAGAATCGACGATCGAATCAAAAGTGCGATCTTCCCTGCCGCTGTTGAATGCCCGCACCCCGTCTGCCCAGATAATCATTTGGGGCAAATGATCCGGTTTCAAAAGCCGCCGCAGTTGAAAGTCAACTACTTGTGCCGTTGCGCCGTTGACTCCAAAATTAAATATTTGTAAGCCCGGACGACCGTTAGCTGCCAAAGATTGTTTGAGTCCTTTGGGATCGATACCCTGCAGGCGCGGGAACTGCCAACGATCAGCACGTCTGGCGGACCGACGGCTGCAACGTAGGACAGGTAAAGCTGTAGCTGCTCGTCGAGCAAATCGCTGCTAAAACTGACTGTACTGGCGGACGATCGACTGCTACCTGCTTGCTGTTGCGAATACACCAGGTTCCTCATGTATTCCACCACTTTTTTCTCGGCAAAAGCCCGCCGGGGATTGCCGGGGGGAACGGCTTGCATCCAAGCAACTGCTTGCACCCACAAAGCTGCTACTTCGTCCCAATCTTGTTTGGAATTTGCCGATTGAGCCAAATTCGCGGCTTGGGTGGCAAAGTTAATTGACTCAGCAAAGGGGTCGTTTTGGGTGCAAGAAGGAGCGCTGACAGATTTTTGGGGTTTGTTGGGGTTTTTCGCTTCCACAGCCCGAGATAGCTGATTTTGCTCCACGGGTGCGATCGGGCTGGATGTGGTGGTGTTAATAGGCGGTTTGGGAGGGGAACATCCACCAGTTAAGACAAGTACGGCTGCGGCGGCGCAGGCGCGTTTGAAGATGTTGGTGCTGAGGTTAGCAATGTAGCGGCGAATCATACACTTCCACCGATCGCGAAACATTACTAGATATTACCGAAAAATTAGGCTCAGCGAAGCGGAGGGGTTAAAACTCCGTCCTTCGATTTGAGATTTGAGATTTGGGATTTGAGATTGTTAGAGTTTTTAGCGGATATCTAGTGAGATTCGATGGCTGCTTATGCTTCAAAGGCGATCTAGCCGATCTATCGGACTCTCAACCACATCTTTGTTCGCGACAAATCGCTTAACACGATTCACTAACAAATAGCACGACAAACCAGCTATAGCTGCTATTACAATTACCCTTAACAGCTTTAAGACTAACAGGATAGTATCCAAAAATGAAAGGCGTATTGTCGCCGAACTATAGCCAACAATTTTATTATATATTGGTTTTAAAGTATAAACTAAAGCATTAAAAAATGAATTCGGGTGCGTTTCACCAACTGCAACAAAAGGAGCCATTACGCCCACAAAAGAGACAACAACAGACACACAACTTACAATTATAAAAGCTTGTCTCACCCTCTTGGAGCTTTTCACATCATCGCTTACCTGCGCTAGTGGCAGGCAAAGCAAAAACATTAAATTAGCATACCACCTGACTCCGTAAGAGTGACCGCTATAATTGTTAGAACGCAGAATATACATCAGGACATAAGCGGAAGATGCTAAAAAAATTAATAAATATTCTTGGCGATATTTAAATTGTTTATTCGCTAAAACTTTAATAAATCCCCAAATCGAAAATACCAGGATAGGAGTGTAGGAAATCAACCCGCGATAGCCTATTGTCATGTGAAAGAAATAATTGATCTGACTCGAAAGATTTGAGTGAGATGCTACACCAGATAGGGTATTTGAATCGAACGATGAACCGGGATAGTCCCACAGAGATGTATTCATGGAGGGCGGGCGCAGGCTGCCTGAGAGGTAAACATTTAATTGAAAGTAAACAATCAGCACTACAGCACAGGCTAAAGCAAAAACTATCTTTGATTTCAGGGGTTTATTGAAAAAAACGACACCGAAGAAGGGAACAAAAATAAAAACAGTTATGTCTATACTACCTGCAAGTGTAATTAGCAGCCCTGAAAGCAGAGAATATGTGACACCTTCTTGAACTCTTAGCAAATAGTAAAATCCTGCAATCAGAAGACTTGCACTGACGACATGATTGCTGAACACGGTTGAGTAAGGCAGGAGCAAAGTGCCGGTACCTGCTATTATTAACAATACATCGATCCACTGTTCCTTTACTCCCATAAACTGGAGAGTTTTGTAGAAGTAAACTATACCCAGTGCTGTTGATACTCCTACAACTAATACGGTCAGTAACCAAATAGACAGATCGAATCGATCGCTAAAGGAAATACCAAATACCTTCAGCAAGGCGTAAAAAAAAGAAGCATATATAGATAAAATAGGAGGTTTGTCCGAGTAAAAGTGTCCCTGGTAAAAGTATTTATCGACCGTCCATACAAATTGGGAATTATCAATGATGAACGTGTGGAAGTCAACAAGAGATTGGACGGTAGCTAGCCTGGAAGCCTCATTGTGGCCTGCTGTCGATCTTGTCAGTAGGGCAAACAGACCTAAAAATATGGAAAATATTTGCCATTCTTTTTGAATTCTCATGCTTTGCATCCAAATTTTCTAGATTAAACTATAGTCCGATCGTACCCGATGCCCAATGGTCAATGCGCGTGCGGAATTTATTAGCAATTACCCCGACATGATATTACTTCGACTCGATGATTGCTTCGGCTTCAAGGGCGATCGCTCTTAATTTATCTAATATATCTTGCTTCGCACTTTGCCACAACCCCCGTTGCTGGGCTTCTAACAATCTTTCCGCCATATCCCGCAGCGCCCAAGGATTATTTGCTTGAATAAATTCTTGCACTTTTTGATCGAAAATGTAAGCCTCGGCAATTCCTGCATACATAAAATCTTCTACACAATTTGCCGTAGCATCGTAAGCAAACAAAAAATCTACTGTCGCCGCAATTTCAAACGCACCTTTATAACCGTGGCGCATCGCCCCTTCAATCCATTTCGGATTCACCGCCCGACTGCGATAAACCCGTGCAATTTCTTCTCGCAATTGTCGCACTTTGGGATTTTCGGGAATTGAGTTATCGCCGAAATAAGTTGCGGGATTTTTGCCTTGTAAATTGCGAATTGCGGCTGTCATTCCGCCTTGAAATTGATAGTAATCGTCGGAGTCGAGAATGTCGTGTTCGCGATTATCTTGGTTGTGCAAAACTATTTGCATTTGACTGAGGCGTTTGGTGAATGCTTCGGGCGCGCAACACCCCCATTCACCCCCCCTAACCCCCCCTTGTAAAGGGGGGGGACAAGAGTTAGAATCACCCTGTTTTTGTAGGGGCGGTGCCCCCGTGCCCGCCCCGGTTGGGGGGGTATTTGTATAGGCGTAACTGCTCCAATTAATGTAAGCTGTTGCTAAATCCGCATCATCATTCCAATTTTGAGATTCAATTATGCCTTGAAGTCCGGCACCGTAAGCACCGGGTTTTGAACCGAATACTCGAAATTGCGATCGCCCTTGCGCTTCTTCTTTACTTAAACCCGCCAATTCCCAATCTAAAATCTCTTGCTTAACTTGGGCTGCTAAAGGATTGTTTTCTGGAGTTTCATCTAATTTTGCCACAGCTTTTACCGCGCTGTCAAACAAATCGATTAAGTTGAAAAAAGCATCGCGAAAAAATCCCGAAATTCGCAAAGTAACATCGACTCGAGGTCTTCCCAAAACTGAAATTGGCAAGATTTCAAAATCGACAACCCGGCGCGACGGGCCGTCCCAAATTGGTTGAACTCCAAGCAATGCTAAGGCTTCAGCGATGTCATCTCCGCCCGTGCGCATGGTAGATGTTCCCCACACTGACAAACCTAAAGTTTTGGGATATTCGCCGTTTTCTTGAGTGTATCTTTCGATTAAAGTTTCGGCGGCAACTCTGCCAACTCTCCAAGCAGTTTCTGTCGGGATGGCGCGGATATCTACTGAGTAAAAATTGCGTCCGGTGGGCAATACATCGGGTCTACCGCGGGTGGGTGCGCCGGATGCGCCGCTGGGTATGTGTCGCCCATCTAAGCCGCGCAATAAGTTAGTAATTTCTCGATCTGTTTGGAGGAGTGATGGTAAAAGATTGTTTTCGATCCAGTCTAATTCTGGTTGTGTGGCTTGTCCTATTTTTGCAACCGCAGATGTAGCAGATGAACGCGGATGAACGCTGATGTTTGCAACCGCAGATGGTGCGGATGAATGCGGATGAACGCGGATGGTTTTTAGGAGGTTATAGACTATTTCGGTGGCTATTTTTTCGATTTCTTCTGTTAAATCGTTGGCGGTGGTTAAGGGGTCGAAATCTAAGTTTAAGTCTTTAGTTATGGCGCGGGTTAGGCCGATGCGATTTGTGCTGGGATGGCGCGCGATCGCAATTATTAAGTCCCTCAATTGTCGCCCTTGCGGGCATTGTCCGAATACGTGCAATCCGTCGCGAATTTGGGATTCTTTGAGTTCGCAAAGATAGCCGTCTGTGCGACTGATAAATTCGGTGAATTCTGATTTTTTGAATTCGATTCCTAAGTCTTTATCTAAGTTTTCTTGGTTGGTGAGATTGATGATGCGATCGCGAATTGCGGGCAATCTGGAAGGATCTAAACTTTGGGCTTCGCAATATTCGTCGATTAAGGTTTCTAATTGTTGCAAAGGTCCGTAAAGTTCGGCGCGCGTCATCGGCGGTGTCAGGTGGTCGATAATGACTGCTTGCGATCGTCTTTTTGCTTGCGAACCTTCTCCCGGATCGTTGACAATAAATGGATAAAAATTAGGCATCGCACCCAATGCAATTTCTGGATAACAATTGCTAGATAAAGCAACACTTTTACCCGGAAGCCATTCTAAATTCCCATGTTTTCCAGCATGAATTATTGCTTGAGTTCCGAACTTTTGGCGCAGCCAATAATAGTAAGCTAAATAATTGTGAGTTGGTTCTAAATCCGGTGCGTGATAGTTCAAACTCGGGTCAATTTCATAGCCCCGCGATGGTTGAATTCCCACAAACACATTCCCAAACTGAATCCCCGGAATGGGAAATAGATTCGCATCCAAGTTCGCCTCCTGCTTCGTAGTAGGGACTTCAGTCCTGATTTCCCCCTGCGCCACCCCCCATCTCTGACAAATTCCCTCTTGTACTTGCTGCGGCAAAGTAGCAAAATACTCTTGATATTCCGCCAAATCCAAATATTGATGTACAGGCTGCAATTCGCGTCCTTCCGGGTCATTTGTTACGCCAGAAACCAGCAGTTCAATTAACTCTGAACTGTTGGCTGGTATGTTTTCAACGTGATAGCCGGCTTGCTGCATGGCTTTGAGGATTTCGACACAGCTAGCGGGCGTATCTAAGCCTACTCCATTGGCTAATCTGGCGTTGCGGGTGGGATAATTGGCGAGAATTATGGCGATGCGCCTGTCGGCAATTGGTGTTTGTTTTAAGCGTACCCAATTCGCGGCTAAATCTGCTACGAATTGAATGCGATCGACCGCTGCTACATAGCCTACTACATCTGTTTCTAATTCGCTATTCCAAGTTTGTACTGCTTTGAAAGAAACTGCCCGAGTAATGATTTTGCCGTCTACTTCCGGTAAAGCTACATTCATCGCTACATCGCGGGGCGAAAGTCCTTGCAATTCCTTTTCCCACTGTGCAAAAGTGCCACCGCTAAATATTGCTTGCAATATGGGAATATCTAAGGATTGCAGGCTGTTTGTTTCCGATTCTTGACTGTTGAATCCCGAGACTGCAAAACTGGTGGTGTTGATGAGTAATTGAATTGGTTCGGCGTCTTTTGGTTGGAAATATTGCAGCAATTCTACTTGCAAATCCGGTTCGCGCAAAGATGAAATAAATATGGGAACTGGCAGCAACTTTCTATCGGATAGAGCTTGACAGAGAGAGTCGATCGGTGCTAAATTTCCTGATAAATAATGAGCGCGATAAAATAAGATTCCGACTGGATATATAGTTTGAGAAGAGGAGCGATCGAGCGATAAATTGGTTGTATTATTAGTAGGATTAGGTACGATCGATTCTGTAGGGGCGGTGCCCCCGTGCCCGCCCTCCCCGTATTTTCCATCCGCGTGTCCAGCCCAATCGTAGATTCCCACGCGAGAAACTGTTTGCGGAAGCGGCGGATTAAAAGCAGTTTGCAAACAAGTATCCGCAGCAAACAAAAGTGCATTCACAAAGTTTTGCACGCCGCCTTCTGTGAAATAGCGCCACAGTCTATTTACCGCCGACAGCGAGACAGTTGAATGACTCATTAAATCCGGATCGGGACTGTCATCTCCCGGCATTAGAATCAAGGATGCTTGAGTTTTCTGCACCGTTTCTCGCAAAACTTCCAATCCGTAAGACCAATAAGAACGCCCCCCCAAAAGCCTTAAAATTATGACTTCCGCCTTTTCTAAAACTTCTTCCGCATAGGTATCAATTGTTAATTCTTGCTGCAATTGCAACAAATTAACGGCGCGAATTTTGGGAAAATCAAGCGGCATTTTTGCAGCCGCCGCCATAGTTAAAATATCAGTATCAGCAGCACTAATAAATACAATTGGTGCAGGATTCTGCTGAATAAAAATTACTCCCGATGTTTGAGGGTTCCAACCTCCCGGCGTAGCAGCTATTTTGTGCATTAACTTTCCCTCAAATTATCTGCGTTCATCAGCGTTCATCCGCCCTCATCAGCGGTTGCAATCTCAACCCAAAATTTTATGCAGAAACCATTATAACGTTATCAAAAAACTCCTCCAATCATAATAGCAGCACCCAACAATCTTTGCTGAATATCTTTTTCCTTAAATATGAAATGACCGAAAACTACGCCCATTAAAACACTGGTACGCTTCAGGGCTACTACTTGCATGACTAAAGTCATTGTCAAAGCTTGCATCTGAAAAATGACTCCTAAAGCATTGAAAAATCCCATTGCAGCTAACATGGGTAAATTCCGCGCAATTTTGCGGCTGGGGTTGGGAGTTTTGTGCAGTAAAATTGGCAGCAGCAGTACAGTCATCGATGTAAATAAACCGAACAACCAAAAAATTGGTGAAGAGTTTTGCACGCCTATTTTGTCAAAATTTGAAGTGATACTCCAGAGAAATGCTACGATTAACATCAATTTCGGTCCCGGTTGGTACAAAAGTGCTTTAAAGGGCGCTAAGTATCCTTGAGATTTTTCTTTGATGTTTAATAGATAAGAACCGATAACTATCAGAAAAATCCCCATACAGTCAAACAAATTGGGATATTCACCGACAATTAACGGTGAAGTCAGCAACATGAATAACGGCGTCACTGCTACCAGCGGTACGGTGAGAGATAAATCCGATAATTTGATAGCTTTAATGTAGAGGACAGCGGTGACGGCGTTGATACTACCTCCGATAGATAGCGCCAGCCAAAATTGCAGGTTTAATGAAGGTATCCCGGTAAAAATTACCAAGGGAACTAAAAAGATTGCTGAAAAAAATGAGAGCGACCAAGCTACGACATATTCGTCGTTTTTTTTCAGGTTTTGCTTGCCAAAAACATCTTTGACAGCTTCAAAAAAAGCAGTCAAAATTCCAAAGATTAACCAAATCAACCTAAATACGCGCTCCTCACTCGATCGTCCTTTAGCAAATCTGATGCAGCGCCTGTCAGAGTCATGTTACCAGCTTCTAGTACATAACCTCGATCGGCAATTTGCAATGCTAAACTGGCGTTTTGTTCGACTAACAGAATTGTAACGCCTGTGGAGCGCAAATGTTGAATAATTGCAAATATTTCTTTGACGATCGCGGGTGCTAAACCTAAACTAGGCTCATCTAATAATAGCAGTTTCGGGCGCGACATCATGGCACGGGCGATCGCCAGCATTTGTTGTTCCCCGCCGCTGAGGGTTCCCGATAATTGATTGCGGCGTTCTGCTAACCTGGGAAATAGTTTAAATTGGTAGTCTAAATCAGCTTTGATTTCTGCAGAGTTCGATCGCGCGTAGGCCCCTAATTCTAAGTTTGCCAATACGGTTTGTTGCGCTAAAACCCGCCTGCCTTCGGGACTGTGGGCAATGCCTAATTTTACCACTTCGTGGGCCGGACGTTTGGTAATGTCGCGACCGCTGTAAATAATTTGTCCTTGCCGCAAATTGATGATTTTAGAAATAGCTTTGAGTGTGGTACTTTTGCCGGCACCATTCGCACCGATGAGGCTGACAACTTCACCTGCATAAATGGTAAGATTGATATTTTGTAGCGCTTGAATGCCGCCGTAGTTTACACAGAGATTTTTGAGTTCTAAGAGGAAGTTTTCGGATGTTTGGGGTTGGCTGTCGTGCATTTTCTCAACTTTCTGTAATGACGGTATTGTTGCAGTTATTGGAGTCTTGATGTCAGGTATTGATGTCAGGATCGATCGTCCCAATTTATCAGAAAACTGGGTTCAAAAACCCATCGATCCAAATTTTAGGTGGATGCAGGCGATTTGTGGGGGTGAGGGCGGGTTTTTGAAATTGTCAATTTGTGGCAATAATTATCGGTGAACCCGCCCCTACAAAAATTACACAAATGATTTATGCTAATTATATCAGCTATCAAATCTTAACTCTCAACTATTTTTCATCTCCTAAATAAGCCTCAATTACAGCCCGATCGTTCCTGACAACAGCAGGTTCACCCAAGGCAATTAGTTGACCGAAATGCAAAACAGCAATGCGATCGCACAATCCCATAACTAGCGGTACGTGATGCTCGATTAAGATGACAGTTAAATTGAATTGCTGGCGCACTTCCCGGATAAATTCGCTTAATTTATGTTTTTCATTTGGATTCATTCCCGCCGCAGGTTCATCTAACAGTAATACCTGCGGTTCTAAGGCTAAAGCGCGGGCAATCTCCAAGCGTCTTTGGTCGCCGTAGGGCAGGTTTTTGGCTTGTTCGATCGCTCTTTCTGCCAATCCAACTAATTCTAACAATTCTAAAGCTTTGCGATAAGTTTTGCGCTCCATTGCATTAGAGGATGGCAAGGCAAAGATACCCGCCAGCAGCGATAAAATTGGATTGCCCGATCGACTGTGAATGTGACGCGCGATCGCCACGTTTTCTAATACGGAAAGTTCCCCAAACAATCGGATGTTTTGAAAAGTTCTAGCAATTCCTATATTAGCAATTTGGCAAGGTCGATTTTGGGAAATATCTTCATCTCGATAAATCAGTTGTCCGCTATCCGCCGGTATCATGCCAGTCATTAAATTAAATAGAGTAGTTTTGCCCGCGCCGTTAGGTCCGATCAGTCCGAATATCTCGTGTTGTTCCACTGCAAAAGATACGTTATTGACAGCAACCAAACCGCCAAAGCGGCGAGTCAATCCTTTGGCTTCTAAAACAGGATGAGTTTTTGCAAGGGTTAGGGGTTCGGAAATCATCAAATATGTTACAATAGCAATTATCTAATTATGCCTGAGACTTCATTATAAATGGAAGCAGAGGAAATTAAATCAAAAGTTCGGCAAAATTTATATGTTTATACATCTCATGGAGACATAGAGCGTGAGGCTGATGGGTTAACCTTAAATCAGGTTGAGGAAGCTTTACTCAATGGAGAGATCCTCGAACAATATCCTAATACCGGTCGAGGTGAAAGTTGCCTAATATTAGGTTATGCAGGTGAGATTCCCATTCATATAGTCTGTGGGTGGCGGGGTGAAAGAGTAGCAATTGTAACTGTATACATTCCCGGCCCTCCTAATTTTATCAACCCTACAACTAGAGGATAAACCATGCAAGAAATTAGATGCAATACCTGCGGTAGCGATCGTTATGAGCAACGTAGAATCAACTACCTTTACAGCCATAAAGGTAAATACTTGCTAGTTCCTAACACGCCTGTTGAGATTTGTCTCGATTGCGGTACGATTTATTATGATGCAGCAGTTCTTAAAGAAATTGAGCGCCGATTTTTTGCTATTCACCAGCAGCAGGAAATGCCGGATTCATATATCCAAATTCCCAGCAAAAGTTACACGTAAAGGACTCACGCAAAAAGTAGTTTGACACGTTATTAGTAGTGCCTATCAACTTGCAACCGCAGATCGAGGCGGATTAACGCAGATTAACGCAGATAGATTCGATCGATTCTCAACTTTCAACTTTCAACTTGCAACCGCTGATTGAGGCGGATTAACGCAGATTAACGCAGATAGATTCGATCGACCCTCAACTATCAACTGTCAACTGTCAACTGTCAACTGTCAACTGTAATTCTCTCCTCACACCAACCATGAGTTACTGTCTGAATCCCAACTGCCAAAAACCCGCCAACAACCCCGCAGGCGCTAAATTTTGCCTCAATTGCGGAACTAGCTTGCTGTTGGGCGATCGCTACCGTCCAACTAAGTCTATAGCTAGAGAAGGTTTTGGCGTTGCTTTGCTGGCGCGAGATGAATTTAAACCCTCACAACCTCCCTGCGTCATCAAACAGTTTTTACCCTTAGAACACAATAATGCACCGAAAGCAATTGAATTATTTCGCCGGGAAGCAGTCCGTTTGGAAGAGTTGGGAAAACACCCGCAAATTCCCGAACTTTTAGCGCATTTTGAAGAGGGCGATCGACTTTATATCGTCCAGGAATTTATTGATGGCAAAACTTTAACTCAAGAGTTAGTTCAAAACGGCTTGTTTCGCGAACAGCAAATTCGCGATCTGCTGCAAGATTTATTGCCAGTGTTGCAATTTATCCACAACGGACAAGTAATTCATCGCGATATTAAGCCGATAATATTATCCGCAGAAAATCCTCCACTTACCAAGAAGGGGCTAAGATGAATACCAATCCTTATCGAGGGGAGGTTAATTCCAACTCTTGTCCCCCCCCTTTGCAAGGGGGGGTTAGGGGGGGTCTAGTTTTAGTTGATTTTGGTGCAGCAAAATATGTTACTGCGACTGGTGGTGAAACTGGAACGACGATCGGGAGTGCGGGTTATGCGGCTCCGGAACAAACAGTTGGTAAAGCTGTAGTTGCCAGCGATATTTACAGTTTGGGCGTTACTTGCATCCACTTGCTGACGGGAATGGAACCCTTCGATTTGTACGATGCTAGCGAAAGTAAGTTTGTCTGGCGCAATTATTTAATCGACAATCCTGTGAGCGCCGAACTGTCGCGAATTTTGGATAAAATGCTAGAAGTTCCGCTGAAAAATCGCTACAAATCTGCTGATGAAGTTTTGCAAGATTTAAATTCTTTAGTGAGTCAGCGACAAACACCCGTGTTGCAATTGTACCAGCAGCAACAAGGCCGATCGAACTTACCAGCAAACTTAAATTCCCACAGCTTTTTTCATTCAGCAAAATCTTGGTTGGCGGCAGGAATGCTGGTGATGTTGGGATGGGGAGGACATCAATACTGGCGGCTGACAAGGTGGAATTTAGAGGAAAATACTGACAGAATCGGTGCTGACTATAGCAATACGTTCATTAGCAAACCCGATCCAGATTTGTGCAAGCAAATCTGTGCGGTTGACGAACAATGTCAAGCTTTTACTTACGTGAGGCCCGGAATTGAGGGCGATCGAGCTCGGTGTTATTTCAAAAATGGCGTGCCTTCACCAAGTTTGAGAGAAGGTAGGAGTTCGAGTGTTAGACCTAGATGGTAAAAGAAAGAGGGAAACGAAATGTTCTTAAATAGGTTCTATATTATCCAAAAAAAGCGATCGCACTCTTTAGCCAACAGCCAAAAAATGCGATCGTCCTGTTTATTGCTATCGATCGACCGAACCCATAATAATGTCGATACTGCCCAAAATCGCCACCAAATCCGCAACCTTCACGCCGCGCAAAATGTGAGGCAAAACCTGCAAATTATTAAAATCCGCCGCCCGAATCTTCCAGCGCCAAGGAAACACGCTATCGTCACCGATAATATAAATTCCTAACTCGCCTTTACCGCTTTCAACCCGCACGTAATGTTCGCCCTTGGGAATCTTAAAAGTCGGCGCAACTTTCTTGCCGATAAACTGATAGTCAAAACCGTTCCACTCAGATTTCGGTCCGCCTGACAAGCGCTTCGCTTCCAAATTCTCGTAAGGGCCGCCGGGGAGTGCTTTTAATGCTTGACGGAGAATCTTCACCGACTCGCGCATCTCGCGAATCCGCACCAAATATCTGGCCAAACAATCGCCACCAGATTCCCAGCAAACATCCCAATCGAGTTCATCGTAACACTCATAACTGTCTACCTTCCGCAAATCCCAACTCACGCCAGAACCGCGCAGCATCGGACCGGAAAGTCCCCAATTAATCGCTTCTGCGCGAGAGATTGTACCCAAACCTTCAATCCGGCGGCGGAAGATAGGATTGTTGGTAATTAAACGTTCGTATTCATCAATTTTGGGAGTGAAGTAATCGCAGAAATCTTCGCACTTATCTACCCAACCGTAGGGCAAATCTGCCGCCACTCCACCGATGCGAAAATAGTTGTTATTCACCATGCGGTAGCCCGTAGCAGCTTCCCACAAATCGAGAATCGGCTCGCGATCGCGCATAGTATAGAAAAACGGAGTTTGCGCGCCCACGTCTGCCAAAAACGGCCCCACCCACATCAAGTGGTTGGCAATCCGGTTCAACTCCAGCATGATGACCCGAATGTAACTCGCCCGTTTGGGAACTTTGATATTCGCCAGTTTTTCCGGTGCGTTTACCGTCACCGCCTCGTTAAACATCCCCGCAGCGTAGTCCCAGCGGCTGACGTAGGGCACGTACATCACATTCGTGCGGTTTTCAGCAATTTTTTCCATCCCCCGGTGCAAGTAGCCCAAAACAGGCTCGCAGTCCATCACATCTTCCCCGTCCAGGGTGACAATTAACCGAAGTACCCCGTGCATGGAGGGGTGGTGCGGCCCCATGTTGAGTACCATCGGTTCGGTTCTAGTCTCAATTCTTGACATAATTGATAATTGGGGGTTGGTAATTGGTAATTGGTAATTGGTAATTGGTAATTGGTAGGTCGTTTGACATTTTAGGACTGGGCAGTTTTGCCTGACCCCTAACATCTGACTGCTTAAGTTTCCCACTCACCAGTTCCGATCGCGCACTACTTACTGCTGATTGTTGATTTTTGTTTCGCTTTTAAAATTATGAAGGATATCGAGCCTTCTGAGAAGGATTTTTCTGCATCAGATGCGAGTATTGACAGCTATCACGTCCCGGTTTTGGGAGACGAATTAATTGCGGGTTTAGCCGTGATTTCGGGCGGGCATTATTTGGATGCGACGGTGGGAGGCGGGGGTCACACTAGCTTAATTTTAGCTGCTGCGCCAGATGTGACGGTCGTGGCGATCGATCGCGACGCCCAAGCCATCCGTTTTGTCAAGCCCGATTTGTCGGCCAACCCGTCGAATTTTGGCAGGGCAATTTTGCTGACTATAAGTCGCAAAACGCCAAATTTGATGGTATCATAGCAGACTTAGGCGTCAGCTCCGCTCAATTCGATATCCCGGAACGGGGCTTTAGCTTTCGCCATGAAGCTCAACTAGATATGCGTATGAACCAACAGCAATCCTTAACCGCAGCAGAGATTATCAATCACTGGGAAGAAGCTAAACTAGCAGATATTATTTATCAATACGGCGAGGAAAGATATTCCCGGCGGATCGCGAGAAGGATTGCGGCACAGCGTCCTTTTCAAACTACAACAGAACTTGCCGGGGCGATCGCCTCCTGCTTCCCACCGCAGCAGCGCCACGGAAGAATCCATCCCGCCACCCGCACCTTCCAAGCATTGAGGATAGCTGTCAACTCGGAACTAGCATCCCTAGAAACTTTCCTCCAACGCGCCCCCGACTGGCTTAAGCCCGGTGGTAGGCTCGGAATCATCACCTTTCACAGCTTAGAAGACAGACCCGTCAAGCACCAACTCAAATCCACACCCAGTTTGCAGGTACTGACCAAAAAGCCAATTTCACCGCAGCCTGCGGAAATCGCTAGAAATCCCCGCGCTCGTTCTGCTAAGCTCAGACTGTCAGAACGATTAAGCTCGTAAAGTCCAGCTAGCGATCGATCGATTTTTCTAATGACAGCATTACAAGCTGCTTGTGGGTGTACGATCGGACAAAACACACAATTCGACTCGCAACTAAAAAAGAAACACTCGGATTATCTGAGCGAGTGTTTGAGTGCAGTAATTGTGGCTCGGTCATTGACCGCGATTTAAACGCAGCGCGATCGATCTGTCAAAAACCGATCTGTCAAAAACCGTCACTTAGGCGGGGCTAGCCTGTGGACTGGTGAGTGCCGACACCGCCCGGATGAAGCAGGAAGTAAACGAAACCTCAAGTCCAATATTGTCAAATTTTGGGTAACTTTGGGTAGGCTTTATGTAACGAATTGCAGCCGTAGGGCATACGGTCAAGATGCTTTCTGAGGGTAAATTCATTGGAATCCCGATGAAGAAAGAATCTTCGTCCTCCAGGACGAAGAATGTCACACCCGATCGATTCGCCTAGGAGTAAGGAATAGCATGAGTCGGGGAGACGGAAGCAAGCTGAAACTGATGGTAGTCGATGACGAACCCGACAACCTCGATTTACTGTACCGGACGTTTCGACGCGACTTTCAAGTTTACAAAGCAGATAGCGCCCTCAGCGCCCTGGAAGTTCTTGACGAACAGGGCGAAATGGCGGTGATTATATCTGACCAGCGGATGCCGGAAATGAACGGCACCGAATTTTGGGCAAAACAGTCGAGCGCTTTCCCGATACGATTCGCATTCTCCTGACGGGATACACAGATGTTGAAGATTTGGTTGAAGCTATCAACTCGGGTCAAGTTTTCAAATACATCACTAAACCGTGGAACCCGGAAGAACTGAAATCGGTTATCAATCAAGCCTCAGAAACATACAAATACTACAAGCAGCGCAGCGTTGCACTGCGCCGCGCCCTGCGCCGAGAATCTCTGTTCAACGACGTGATGAGCGCGATTCGCGGCTCGCTAGATTACTCTAGTATGGTACAAACTATTGTCCAAACCGTAGGTCAAACTTTTGAGGCAGATTACTGCGCGCTCAGGCCGGTAGAGGGCGATCGCTTGTTGCCGAGTACCTTCCCCTACCAAGCCCAAACAGAATCACCCAGCAGTTTTTCTTTTGATGAAGGCTTGCTGGTTGAGGCCGTAGCGAGCAGCAAATCTCAGGTGCACCAAAGCAGTCATAATGGGGTCAACTCGGTTCAGATTGTCGTGCCGCTGACTTACCAACAAGAACTGCTCGCGGTATTGGCCCTGTGCCAGCAAGGCGGCAGCAACCCTTGGTCTGCAGAAGATATAGAGTTAATAGAAGGTGTAGCGGCTCAAGCTGCTCTTGCCCTCTCTCAAGCCAAACTCTACCAGCGGACTCTGGATTTAGCCCAGCAAATGCGCAACGAGTTGGAAGTGGCCCGCCAAATCCAAACTAACTTGCTGCGCCAAAGTTGGCCGGATTTTGAAACAGTCAAGGTGCAAGCTTGCTGCTATCCGGCGCGGGAAGTCGGAGGCGACTTTTTTGAAGTCTACGTCCACTCGCAAGGTGATATTTGGATAGCGGTGGGAGATGTTTCGGGTAAAGGAGTTCCGGCGGCGTTATTTATGGCTAGCGCCATTTCGGTGATGCGGCGGGAACTGAGCCAAGAAAATTCTCCCGAACCCGGTCAAGTCATGCAGAATTTGAACAGCAGTCTGTCCGACGACTTGATCGGCAACAATCATTTCATCACGATGGTTGTGGCTCGTTACACGCCGTCAACGGGACACCTGGCCTATGCCAACGCCGGTCACATCTACCCAATTGTTTGGTCTCACTCGGAGGTGAAAGCTCAAGCCGCTGTGGGTTCGCAGCAAGCAGAGCCGAATTTCCTGAAAACTCGCGGCATTCCGTTAGGAATCCTGCCGGTGTGGAAGGGCAAAGCGGGTACGATCGAACTTAAGTCAGGGGATGTATTTCTACTGACAAGCGATGGCATCACCGAAGCTAGCGTGACCGTCGAGGCTGTCGGAGGCGGTCAAGAAACCCGTACTATGCTCCAACAAGAAGGGCTTTGGCAGCTCTTGATTCAGGAGCCAGGTTCCTTAAACTTGGACAACTTATTAGCTCGCATCCGAGCTGACAATCCAATTCAAGAAGACGACCAAACCATACTCTCTTTGGAGGTTCTCTGAATCTATGAATACTGAGCTTCACGTACCAAGCGACTTGCGGTTTTTGACAATAGTCGAAAATTGGCTGCTGAGCAGTTTGGAAGTTGAGCTAGGTGAGCACGTCGATTGGCCTCGCCAGTCGAATCGTTTGCGCTTGGTGCTAGCAGAAGCCTATTCCAACGTGATCCGCCACGCCCACAAAGACCAGCCCAATTTACCAGTTTTGATTCGCTTGGAATTAAAAAATCGGGATATTGCTTTAGAAATCTGGGATTACGGTAAAGGCTATGAAATGGATACTTACAAGCCTCCTAGGCCGGAAGCCAAACAGGAAAGCGGCTACGGCTGGCTAATTATGAGTCGGCTTATGGATCGGGTAGACTATACTTTGCAAATAGACGGTCGCAACTGTCTGAAGTTGGAAGCAAGTTTGCCTGAAAAATCTTAGTTAGTTGATAGTCGATCGTTGACAGTTGACAGTTGACAGTTGACTTTTCGACTGCGCGGCGGTTGGTGAGCGCAGTCGAATAGCCCGGCATCGCAGTTGATAGTTGAGAGTTGGCAACAGCCAGAAGTCAGCAGTCAGAAGTCAGCAATGCGAGCGTCGGAGTTTGCGAATGCAATCATTAGTCAAGAGAAAGAAGGACGAAGGAAAAATTAACTCAGAAAGTTTTTCGGGAAACAAACTGCGAAACTTTTTGAAGGAGTTAATTTTCTTGACTTTGACCTTCTTTTTTCTGTTTTGATTAATCCTTAAATTTAGAGTGCGATCGCAAGTTTAGTAACTCTTGGGGAGAAGCTAAAAGTTTGACAGTAACAGCCAGGATTTTTTGTTGGGAATTCAGCACGAACAGCCATCCCACATTAACTGTAAATACAGAAGTTTTGACTCGACCGCTGACTTGAATTTCTAGTTTGCTATCTTCTTCTAAAATTCGGGTGGCGGACTGCTGGGGATGGAGCTGCATTTCTCGGGCTTCTGCTTTTAGATAAGCTTCGATCGCGCTTTGACCGACTATGGGATCTTCAAATGGCGCGTTGAGAACTCCCTCGGCATCAAACAAATCGGCTGTGGCTTCAAAATTCCCCGCATTGAAAGTTTCAAAGTAATCCAGGATAACAGGCTCTTTAATTTCTGTTGGGGCGGTACTGTAAGTTAAAATAGGTTGGGTTGTTGCGGTCATAAAATTACACTACGATCGTACATAACATTGTATTAATGTAGTAATTTTATCCAGACCGCACACTCTGCCAAAGGATGTATATAGCCTTTGGGGCCGATCGATGAGGTACGCTTTGGGAATTGGGAATTGGGAATTGGGAATTGGGAATTGGTAATTGGTAATTGGGAATTGGGAATTGGGAATTGGTAATTGGGAATTGGGAATTGGTAATTGATAAGTTATTTAAAAGGATATAACCCAGACACCTTCGGGGTCTGGGTTTCTGCACGCTGGTGCGTGACTCGATCGAATTGTAGAATCTGGCACTCTATTTGCGGATCGAGTTGAGCAGTTCCTTAGGAGATACTAGCAAGTCGATCGAATCGCAGAATCTA
Source organism: Richelia sp. CSU_2_1 (assembly GCA_012034575.1). GTDB lineage: Bacteria > Cyanobacteriota > Cyanobacteriia > Cyanobacteriales > Microcoleaceae > Microcoleus. The sequence goes on from JAAUPF010000006.1 coordinate 47,595, forward strand.
AAACTCTATTTGCGGATCAAGTTGAGCAGTTCCTTAGGAGATGCTAGTAAGTCGATCGCGACAAAGAAAATTTTACCTTGCGGGTCGAGCAAAAACCGCCAAGCGATATTCATGCCCACATTCGAGCCGAACCAAGGAGTTTCAACTTTTCCTGTAACTTTAACTTGTCTGTAACCATCTTCGGCTGGCTCCGACACGCCTTGCTGCGGCATCATTTTCAGTCCGACACATTCTTCCCGCATATAGTTGAGGATAGCTTCGCGACCCACGATCGGCTTTTGGAACGGCGGTTGCAGGGCACCTTCTTCGGCAAACAAACCGACGGCCGGGGTAAAGTCGAAGGCGTTCATGCAATCGATGTAGCTTAGTACGGTCTGCTCGCTGATACCTTCAATCTGGGTTTTTACCCGATCCTCGGCGGCAGTGGGAGTATTGCGGGGAGCAGGGCGTTTGGCGTAATCTTGGCTGAAATCCGGATCGTAGCCCATGTTGACTACGGTGTTGCGGAGTACGGTAATTTGCTGGCCAGGATCGAGGCGCTTGATGGTGTCGAGGACTGTAACGGCTTCAGCAGACATTTTATAGTCCGCCGGAATGGGAGCGACAATGCCTTGCTTCATCAATTGGCCCAATTCGTACCAAAAGCCGAGTTTGGTGTTGACGCGCAAGGATGTGTATATCCGCCCGATGGGTGTGTCGGCGTTGCTGGCGAGGTCGTACATGGTTTTGCTTTGGGCCGTCGGCGACATTTGTTTGATTTCGCTGAGGACGCCTTCAACAAGGGCCATGCTGGCTACTCCGGGGGCCGCGGCAGTAATGGTGTTGCCCATTTCGGTGTAGGCAAACCACAGCAGTGCTAGTTGGTCGTCTACGCTGAGCTTGTAGAATGCTTCCGTGGTGGCTGGAACAACGCTCGCAATCTCTGTGCTGGAGAAGATAGATTGGGCTGATTGAATGCTAACTGCCATGTGTGTACTTTGAGATTCGCGGTTTTATTTGGTACTTGAGCTAGCGAACCTTTATCTCCCTTAATTAAATTATGTAACGTTTCTGAAATTTTTGAGTTTATATTTTCCAATGTAAAGATTTACAAAATATTATAAATATTGGGGTAAATTTGCGTCATATTTCTCGACAAATTGCGCTATTTGTGATATGCGGTTAGGCTGTATGAAAATACTAATTAATAACGATCGAACGGAAATATAGCTGGACTAATAGCACTATTCATGCTATTGTCTTTAACCTTATGATTTCATCAATTAGTAGCGATCGAATTAAACAAAAAGCCCGAGAATTAGGATTTCACAAAGTCGGGATAGCCTCGGTCAACGAGAAAGCTGATACAGATGCCCAAAGATTGCAGGGGTGGTTGGACAAGGGCTACCAAGCAGATATGGCATGGATGGCAAACCCAAAACGGCAGGATATTCGGTTGGTGATGCCGGATGTACAGTCTGTTATCTGTGTTGCTCTCAATTACTACAGCCCCCGGCCTGACTCCCCCAACCCCCCCTTAGTAAGGGGGGGCGATGATTATGCTAAGATTTCGCGCTACGGGTGGGGGCGGGATTACCACAAAGTGATGCACAAAAAGCTCAAAGAGTTAGCCCATTGGGTGCGATCGCAGGGCGAGGAAATTGAAGCGCGGTATTATGCTGATACTGGGCCGATTCAAGATAAAGTTTGGGCCCAGCGGGCGGGGATTGGCTGGATTGCGAAAAATGGGAATGTAATTTCGCGAGAATACGGTTCCTGGGTGTTTTTAGGGGAAATTTTGACGAATTTGGAGTTAGAGGTGGATGCGCCCCACACCCAACATTGCGGTACTTGCACTCGCTGCATTGAAGCTTGTCCGACGGAAGCGATTGTCGAGCCTTTTGTGGTGAAGGCCGATCGGTGCATAGCTTATCATACGATCGAAAATCGCGCCGAAACATTGCCGGAGGAAATCGCATCTAATTTACAAGGTTGGGTAGCCGGTTGTGATATTTGTCAGGATGTTTGCCCTTGGAATCAGCGTTTTGCCCAACAAACGGATGTTGCAGAATTCGAGCCTTATCCTGAAAATATAGCGCCGACACTGGCAGAATTAGCAGAGATTTCTGATGAAGAGTGGAACCGCAGATTTACAGCTTCGGCGCTGCGACGAATTAAACCGGAAATGCTGCGGCGAAATGCGAGGGCGAATCAAGGAAAAGTTGACAGTTGACAGTTGACAGTTGACAGTTGATAGTTGACAGTCGATCGATTGGTAGGGCGGTGCCCCCGTGCGGGCCCTATACGTTGACAGTTGACATTTGATAGTTGACAGTTGTTTGGGAGTTTTAAGTTTTGAGTTTTGAACACTCCTTAACTCAAAACTCAAAACTGAGAACTCAAAACTCCTTATTACACGCTGACGGGCGATTGTTGGCGGCTGAATGTTGCCAAAATTCGATCGGCCATTTGTCGCGGAGTTAAACCCAATGTTGCAAAGGATTGTTCTGGCGTTGCATGATCTACCAAAGTATCAGGTACGCCCAGCCTCATAACGGGAACCAGCACGTTATTGTCTAGCAAAGATTCAGCTACAGCCGAACCGAATCCGCCCATCAGACAGCCTTCTTCCATCGTGACAACTTTGCCGATTCGCTGCGCTAAAGGCAAGATTAATTCGGTATCTAAAGGCTTGACAAAACGCGCGTTAATGACGGTTGCTTCGATGCCGTGTTCGCTCAAAATTTCGGCGGTTTGCATTGCCGGATAAACCATCGAACCGTAACCTAAGATTAGCAAATCGTCGCCGTTGCGGAGAATTTCAGCTTTGCCGATCTGCACTTCTTCCCAACCTTCTTCCATTAAAGGCACGCCGTAACCGTTGCCGCGCGGGTAACGCATCGCGATCGGACCGCTGGTATGGTTGATTCCAGTTACGATCATCCGCTGCAATTCGGCTTCGTCTTTTGGTGCCATAATTGTCATGTTCGGCAGGCATCGCAAGTAGGAAATGTCGTACATTCCCTGGTGGGTAGGGCCGTCAGCACCGACAATTCCCGCGCGATCGAGACAGAAGAAAACTGGCAAGTTTTGAATGCAGATATCGTGAATTATTTGGTCGTAGGCGCGCTGCAAAAAGGTTGAGTAAATGGCGACAACGGGGCGCATTCCTTCGCAGGCTAAACCTGCCGATAAGGTGACGGCGTGCTGTTCGGCAATTCCGACATCGATGTACTGATGCGGCAGTTTTTCCTGAAGTTTATCTAGCCCGGTTCCGGTTGCCATTGCGGCGGTAATGCCGACAACTTTCGGATTGTCTTGTGCTAGCTTGACTAAGGCGTGGGCAAAGACTTTCGAGTAAGCGGGAGGTTTGGGTTTGGTGGAGGGAATGCCTTTGCCTGTGGCTAAGTTAAAAGGATTTTGGGCGTGATATCCTACTTGATCTTTTTCGGCGATCGCGTATCCTTTACCTTTCACTGTAACTGCGTGAACTAACACCGGCCCGTGGATGGTATGGGCTTGCTTGAAAGTGGCAATTAATTCTTCCAAATTATGTCCGTCTACGGGCCCCATGTAAGTAAAGCCCAATTCTTCAATTACGGCCCCAACTTTCGAGACGGCCAAGCGTTTCATCCCTTCTTTAAGCCTTTCCATTTCGGGAGTAAAAGTTTCGCCAACAAAGGGAATGTGTTTGAATTGTTCTTCTAAGTTATCTTTGAGAAACTGTACTGGGGGCGACAAGCGCATCTTGTTCAAATAGCGGGTAATTGCGCCGACGTTGGGCGAGATTGACATCTCGTTGTCGTTGAGTACAACTAACAGATTTGTTTTGGGCAAATGACCGGCGTGATTGATGGCTTCGAGGGCCATGCCACCTGTCAGCGCGCCGTCGCCGATGACTGCTACGGTTTTAAAGTTTTCGCCCTTCAAGTCGCGGGCGATCGCCATTCCTAGCGCTGCGGAAATGCTTGTAGAAGCGTGACCGGCACCGAAATGGTCGAATTTACTCTCGCAGCGCTTGAGATAGCCTGCAACGCCGTCTTTTTGGCGCAGGGTGTGGAAGTCATTGTAGCGGCCGGTAATTAATTTGTGGGGGTAAGCTTGGTGGCCGACATCCCAGAGAACTTTGTCGCGATCGAGGTCGAGGGTTTGGTACAGTGCTAAGGTCAATTCGACTACACCCAATCCGGGGCCGAGGTGTCCGCCAGTCGCGGCAACGGTTTCTAAATGCTTTTCTCGAATTTGTCGGGCAATTTGTTCGAGTTGATGGATCGAAAGACCGTGTAATTGGTTTGGGTGAGTCAATTCGCTGAGATGCATATTTTAAAATCCCGCTCCTGTGAATTAGGACGAATCCTTATCTGATAATCGTTTGAGCTTGCGACGACGCGCGCGCAAACTTACAATAGTTTACCTGGTATTTGGGGAAAACTGTTAGGAGCAAAATTTCTGCGATGCTGGCCTGGTAATTATATTAAGAAATTTGTCGCCAGTCAATCTAAGAAAATTTTGTGTAGCTAGCTGCTTGATACTAATTATCGATCGTTATAAATTATTATCCCTCCCTTCTTTGGAATTAACTGCATCGGTAAAATTGGCAGTAGATCGATCGCTCGCTCCAGATAGAACGGCTCCTGTAATGTCAGCTTTGGTAAAATTTGCACCTGTTAAATTTGCATTGGTAAATGTGGCACGATCGAGAATTGCTTCCTGAAAATTGGTATGAGATAAGTTAGCGTTGTCAAAAATTGCACCGCTAAAATCTGCACCTGTAAAATCCTTTCCACTAAAATTCTTTCCACTAAAATTTGGATGGAATACATCGTGGTATTTTCTCCACTGATTCCAATAAGCTACACCTTGCTTGATGTTGTTAAGAGCTATTAATTGAGAAAGTTTTGCATCATCGTCCGCATAAAGATCTATTTCATCGAGAGTTTTCAAATCTAGTTCCAGCAAAGGCAATCCTTTGTCGTATTGCTGCCATTTACCCCTATGAAAACTCCCCACAGCAAAAACAAAAAATCCATGTTCGGTAGAAAATATGCCGCCGCGTTCGTACATTACGATTAGTGGTTCGTAGGGGTCAGGTAGAGTAAATTCACTTACTCTGGGTAAATTTTTCACCTTCTCCCAATGACAGAACCACTTGCAGGTTTTCTCAATAGTTCCCGCTACATAAAACGGTGTTTGCAGGAAATGATTTTCAAGCTCATCTACTTCAGGATCGCTGGCACGATCTAAAGGAAAAATGCGATCGGCTACATCAAAAAACGGCCATTCATCCGTACAGTTTAAAGCTTTTGCCCACAGTGTTGCACGTCTCAAATATTCTCGAAAAAGGACAATATGAGAGTTAACACGATTCTCATCAGGCTCCCATTTAATTGCTAAAATTCGCTCTAGGGCAGTAGCGGCGATCGTTTTTGCAGTCATAGTTTTTCTTTAATAGCTTCAAGCAACTCATCAAGATTCGACAGATCCTCAGCAAGTGTCAGTCCTTCTGCTGACTTACCTATCATTTTAACCCAGTGGGAAAATGGGTTGGGGCTGGCGGTAGTATTTGGAGCTATATCGTGCGCTCCGAAATGCTCTGGGGTTGGCGAGTAGACAAAACCTGATATCGGATTCTCTTAAAACTCTCAGATGCTATTGAAATATTCTAGCCGATCGATTGCCAAGTAAATTAGATCGAGGAGCGATCGCGCTTGCAATCAAACTCGATCGCTCTTAGATGCGATAAAAAACCAGGTTTCACCAGCCCCTATGCGTAAGTTTTATCTAAAAATGTTGGGTATTCTCTGCGGTTATTTTCTCCAAAAACTTGCGAGTTTATGGATGCCACAGCCTCTCTCAGTTGACCTATCGTCTCTCGATCGGGCGATTCTAAAATGATATCTACAGATAGATGTTGGTGCCGGACTACAGTCTTGTGCACCTCAGTGACAGTTGCCTCAAAAGAAAAAACTCTATTTTCTAATTCTCGCTCCCCTGTAACTCCCACTTTCCAGTCTTCGATCCTGACGGTATCTCCCTCAATTAATTGCGGGTCAAATGTGTAGGTATCGATCCGAATTTTTCCCCCAGTTAAGGTATCTTCGCGATCGATCCGAAGATACAGATTGTAGTAAGCTACTCGAACGGGTTGGGTTGCAGATCGCTCGATTTTATCCTTCAAAATAGCTGTCACCTCGCTTTCTGGATCTGCCAGGTCAAAAGGATAAGGTTGGCTTGCAGTATCAGCATCGCGACGATCGAGCAAAACTTGCAGTGCCTGTCGAAATTCTTCCCGATCGTTTCTATGCTCTGAAATATAGTGTTTTAATTCTGCATTCGTCATATCCTGTAAGTTTTGCGTCATAAAACAAAGCTCCAATTTCCCTTTTCATCTATGAGTATTCCAATTTCATCCCTCACTCCAGCTTGAATGTAGAGTGTTTTTAACTGGCGATCGTAACGAAAAACATTAATTGGTTGATACAAGTTTGAAAGCAACTGACAGAGGAATATTGCTGTGTTGGATTGTTTCTGCGTTGGCAAGTCACAACTCCTAGTTTATTATAGCTAATTGTACTGTTCGGTACGGCAAGCGTGCAGAATGGCGAGAATTTTTAGCAGAGTTGAGGCCAGAGCGATCGCCCTTTTCGATTTATCGGTTTTCCCATTAAAACAAAAAAGGCGCTCGCTCCTGATAAATTACAACATTCGCTCTAATTGAGACGTGCGAGGATCTGCCAATTTTTCAGCCCCTGTCGTATCAAAAACAATCGCGTGTTTGGTCGTCGGTAACAACCGCCGTAAAATTTGTAAATATCCGTCAGCATCGCCCCGGCGGTGGAAACGAGCAACTACCAATCGCTGCATATTTGGCAATTGCCGCACGATACACCAGGGATGAATGTTGGATTTGGACTTTGATGTTGGTATCATAGGGTTATCTTGCCCCGCTGTTTGCGGGGCTGGCTAGAAAAGCGGTCGCCCTTAAGTTTTCGACGCTCGAAGGGCGATCGTTTTTAAGTGTACATAGTTATTATCGGGTATATATGCACCGATGTCAAGCCAAATTATGGGCTACGTTAGATTGAGAATTAGAGAATTGGCACAACAAAGAGGTTGGACGTTTAAGGAAGTGGCCGATCGATCGGGAGTCAACTACAACACAGTAAAAAGTTATGGGAGGCGAGATTCTTTAAACACAGTCGATCTTTCTGCTGTCTACAAAATAGCGCGCGCTTTCGATGTGACGATGGAAGATTTAGTTGAGATTTTGGAAGATTGAGGGCTCACAAATGGGGCGACTCAGGCTAAAAATTCGAGAGTTAGCAGAAGAAAAGGGCTGGACGCTGCAAGATGTGACCGAGTGCTCGGGAGTGAATTACAATACCCTCAAAGGCTATGCCAGACGCGATGATGGGATGAGTATGGTGGATCTGAGCGCCGTTGCTCAAAATTGCTCTTGCTTTTGATGTCACGATCGAAGATTTAGTAGAATTTTTGGAATAATCAGGGCGATCGCGCTAATGGGTTACGTTAGATTGAGGATTCGAGAACTAGCACAACAAAGAGGTTGGACGCTAAAACAAGTTGCCGATCGATCGGGGGTGAATTATAACACCGTCAGAAGCTACGTTCAACGCGATGCTTTGAACACAGCCGATATTTCTGCTGTCTATAAAATAGCTCGTGCTTTCGATGTGACGATGGAAGATTTAGTTGAGATTTTGGAAGATTGAGGGCGCACAAATGGGGCGACTCAGGCTAAAAATTCGAGAGTTGGCGGAAGAAAAGGGGTGGACATTGCAAGATGTGGCCGATCGCTCCGGAGTCAACTACAACACGGTAAAGAGTTATAGGAGGCGGGATGCTTTGAACGCAGTCGATCTTTCTACCGAATTTATTACTACAAACGTCAATGAGAAATTTATCAGATTTAGACAATTCACCGGAAATTGAAGCAGAAGAAGACTCCAGCGTCTTGCTGTCGATCGGCGATTTAATGTCGGGTTTGCTGATGTTATTCGCCCTCCTGTTTATCACCGTACAAATTCAACTCAGCGCAAAGGTTAAACTGCTGGATGAAAAAATCCTGCAGGTGGAAAAACTGCGACAGGAATTGCAGCAGTATCAAAAGGCATTTGAAGCACTGCCACAAATTATTGTCAATACTTTGGAGGGGAAAATTGGAGGCAAAGATATCTTTACGGTTGACCCAATAACCGGAGATGTCAGCATTCGCGATCGCATTCTATTTGATAACAACAGTTCTGTTTTAAAACCGGAAGGAAAAAAGTTTTTGCAGGCCTTCATTCCCCTCTACAGCCAAGTAATTTTTGCCAACAAAGAGTTGGAAAATCAGATTGCCCGCGTCGTTGTCGAAGGACATACCAGTTCCGCCGGTTCGGAACAAAGAAATCTAGAACTGAGTTTGCGCAGGGCACTAGCGGTTTCTAATTATATGTTTTCTAACGAGGTGAATTTTCCCAAAAAAGCTCAGTTGCAGCAGAAAGTATTAGTTTCGGGGCGGGGAGAATTAGAGGCCGATCGAACTCGCGATGCTGCGGGCGATCGTAAAGTAGTTTTTCGCTTCCAATTCCGCCGCGAAAACTTGAATGTGAATGTAGATTTAAACCGCCCGTTGCCCTCAAACAATTGAGAATGTTAGCTAACTTTTCCAATCGACGAAACGGGCGTAAATGTAGGCAATGATTTCTCCGGTTACTGTGCGAAAACCTTCGCTGGATTTCCACCATTCGTGAGGATTGTAATCTTGCGGTTGGGCTGCTATGATGCCGACTTGAATTCCTGGATTTAGCACTTGTTTGAATATTATCCAACTTCTGCGGGCGTGCGTGCCGAAGGAGTAAAGATTAATTGAATTGACTTTTGTAGGGGAAGCAGACAGCCAATCTCTCAGGGCTATCGCTGAAGCGGCGGTGCGGTGTTTGATAACGCTGGCGGCGGGTACGGCTACTATTTTGTCTCGATCGAATCCGAGGGCGATACAGGTGGCTGCTGTTAGTTCGGCATAGTTTTTATATTCTGCTAGATAGTAGCCTTTGCTTAAGGGCAATCCTGTGGCGATCAGTTGGCGGTATTTGCCTGTTTTGAATTCCACGATCGCGCTTTCGATCGCGTAATCTGGCAGCCATCCTTCGACTACTAATATATCTGCTTTGACGGGAGAGTTTACTGCTAAAAATGGATGGATGTTTTTGATGATTAAGAGCATTGATATTGTGAGTCCGATCGTGGCAATTATCCAACCTTGTCTGGTAATTGCCCAGCTTTCTCGGCGGCGGATTAAACTAATTTTAATTCGTGATTTTCGCATCCTTAATAGCTAGTTGGGAATTGGTAATCGGTAATTGGTAATCGGTTGCTTGCTTGGTAAATAATTACCAATTACTGCTTACCCAAAATGCGATTCTCGCGCAACGAGTGCGCCAGAAGCGTTATTTTTTATTTTTGAGATATTCAAAAATGCTTTTGTCGCCGATATCTTGCGGTATTGGCTGCACGAACTTCCGCACGGCAAATATGATAAACAAAGCCGACCAAACTGCTAGCAAAAATTGTTCTTTATCGGTTGACAAAAAACCGCCAATGTGTCCTAATATTAACAGCGGAACTGTGGGGGTCAAAAACTTAGTTTCTAGACGGTTGAAGCAGAATGCTTCTTTAAAATAAATTCCTGTTAAGGCAACAAAAGTGAAGCCAATTCCCCACAAAGTGGCGGGGCGATCGTACACTGCTAAAGCTAGAGGTTCCTTGAAGCTAAGGGCGACAGCAAGCGCTGCCGCGCCACCGATCGCCCAAAATACCTGCAGCAGTCTGTGCAATGCCACCATGTAAATGTGAATAGTTGCTAAGCTGATGCCTAAAGCTATCCAGAAACACGCAAAAATAGGTGTTAGAGCTTGGATGGCCGCAGGATTGTTGCCGTGTTGCAGCACGAGTGTAGTGCCGATCGCAAAACACAGCGCCGCTACTCCCAATCCGGTGCGGTAGGCGATCGTTCCAGCACGATCGCTTTGAGTAATCGTAAATTCTCCGAATTGTCCTTGGTAGGTGAACGATTCATCAGGCGATTTCAGTAGTTGCATGACAGCTTGCTCCTTGGTATTCAAATACTCGATCGGACAATAAGTCAAACAATAAGTCAAACAATAAGTCGGACAATAAGTCAAACAATAAGTCAAACAATAAGTCGGACAATAAGTCGGACAATAAGTCGGACAACAAATCCGACACGAATGCACTGCAGTCGAGATATACTCTGTTGGTAAACCCGTACACCGAGATCGAGTTAGAGATAAAGTTATGCCTAAGTTTGACAAGCCTAAATTAAACAAGTCTAAATTAAACAAGTCTGAATTTGACGGGTCTGGCTCTAACGACGATGGGCCGGATCGGAGCAAATCTCTGCCCGCAACAGCACAACTTCCTCCGGTTCAACTTGATGAAACTATTGTAGCAGGCCCCCGACCGAAAAAACTCAGTCAGCTCGAACGGCTGCTGATGGAAATGCCCAACTTTCACATCAGCCCCTTGGGAATCCCTGCTGATTTTGCTGGCAATGATTCTTTTGAAGTCAAAGAATTTGAAAGTAAAATTAGCAAAATTCTGAATGTAAAAAATATTGATGTTAATGTTAAGAAATTAACTAAATATCTAGAATACCTCAAGCAAAATATTAAGCTTCCCTGTCGCGTTACCGGGAGAGAAGAGTTTGTCTGGGAGGAAGAATACGTTTTCGGTTCCGGTAGCAAGAAAGAATATGAAAAATTGAAAAAAACTCACCCTTCTTACACTGATACTTTCACAATTTTACAGTTCGAGGACGTTTTCGATCTGGACGAAGGTATTGTGGCCCGAGTGCTGCGATCGAGCGACAAGAAAGAGTTTCTCCTGCCTTTAGCAGACTTAGAAGCTTGCGATGAAAGCTCTCCAAACTACGAGTTTTTGGATGATTATGGTATGTGGTTTGCCAATTATTAAGAGATTGTTAACAGAGCGATCGGGGCAGGCATGGGGGCGTTGCCCCCTAAAATTTGCGTTCCGATCCTCCCTGTTTTTAAATTGAGGCAAAAACGCGCGATCGTTCTACCTTAGCTAAGGCTTCAACCAAACTGCGAACGGCCGCTACCATCGCCACTTCGCTGTTAAGTTGGCTGACAGCAGATCCGACGCCGATACCCGCAGCACCGGCCCCGATAGCTAGCGGTGCGGTGACGCTGGAGATGCCGGAAGCGCAAAGTACCGGCACGGATACGGCGCGGGAAATTTCAAAAGCGGCGGCCAAAGTAGGCGCTGCTTTTTCAATTAATCCTAAGGTGCCGGCGTGAATTGGTTGGGCGCTGGTACCGCCTTCTGTTTGAATGATATCGGCACCGACTTTGACTAATTCTGTTGCTAATTGCACTTGTTTGTCGAGGGACAAAATGTGGGGAACTGTTACAGAAAGTGTGATGTTGGGCAGGATCGATCGGGTTTTGCAAGTTAATTCCAAAACTTCCTCAGCTTCAAAACGGCGGCCTAAAGCATAGAAAGAGTCGAAGTTGCCAATTTCGATTAAATTAGCGCCGGCTTCTACCGCTGGTAGGAACTTTTCCGGCTCGACAGCAGATACGCAAATTGGCAAATTTGTCAACTGTTTTGCCATCAATACCAAATCTCGATCGGCCGCAATATCGACAAAAGAAGCACCGCCGAGATCTGCAGCTTTGACAACCGCAGCTACTCTGGCAGCATCAAAATTATTCAACCCGCTGATAATTTTCAGGGCCCGACCTCGATCGAAGGCTTGCTGCAATTTAGGTTCTACACTCATGTTAGTTTTCCAACTTAGAAATTTTCTTAGAATTATTCTGACATGGATCGGCACAGTTTGAGAGTTTTTATAATTACTTAACACTCACAAAATTCATGAATCAGGAATCAGTAGTCAGAATTTAGAAGTTTGAATTCAGAATTATATTCTGTATTCTCCCAAATCTCCAGTCTAAAATCTAAAATCTTTTTCGCTTTGGTTGTTGAAATTTGCAAACATCTTCAATAACTTTTACCCAAGCACCGGAGAGAGATTCGAGAATGATGTCGCCCTTTTCTTTCGTCGCCGCCGTGGCATCTCCCAACACTCCACTGACAGTTAATTCTCCAGTCAGCCAAGCAAAAGGCAAATTACCTTCCATACTCAACAAACTATCAGTGGGCAATCCCTGCGGGTACTCGCAAACCGCTCGCTCCATTTTCACCTGTTCCGGCAAAATTGACAGCAGCAAACTTGTTTCTGCATCTCCCGCATGAATTCCCAATTCTAACTCTTTCGCAGTCAATAATTGGGCAGCAACATTCGGTACCCGCCACACAAACAGCGGAAAAATAGAAAAATCTTCGTATTTTTGATGGATGTCCCGCGCGGCAATTTCCATTACTTGCGGCTGTCCTCCGTGAGCGTTTAACAACACTAACTTGCGAAATCCAGCTTGATAAATACTGTCTGCCATTTCGCAAATTACCCCTAATAAAGTTTGAACGCTGAGCGCGATCGTACCGGGAAAATGGCAGTGTTCGTTCGATTTGCCATAGTAAAGAGTTGGCAAAGCATAGGCTGGAATATTAACATCTAATTTTGCTAAAGCTTTACCCGCAACTGCCTCGCTAATTGCCGCATCAACGATTAAAGGCAAGTGCGGGCCGTGTTGTTCGATCGCTCCGAGCGGCTGAATTATAACTGTATTTTCCTTATCGGGCATCGACTGAATTTCTGTCCAGGTAAGATAAGGAAAAAAGCGTTCTGGTGGAGTAAAATTGTGCATGAAATAATTATACAACGACGATTCAGCAAAATCGAGAGTAAAATTTCCGCACAGATTCGATCGTCCTTGCAAGAGTTTATGAATATTATTTTATCTCTTTTTGAAAGCGAATTTATTCCTTGACTTAATCCCTAAAACAGAAGACCCCCAAAGGTGGAGGTCTGATGATTCCTATTAAAGCTTGGACTGGTTAAAATGCCGCATCCCATTCTGGTACTCATAGTCCAAAGACTAGAGCAGGATTAACGGTAGTCCGTGCGAACCGCGGGGTCGCGATCGCCCGTGTTAGTAGTAGTATAGCGGACAGGTTCTTCGCGCTTGCGGGGAATCAAACCGAGCAAACCGGACAAACCTAGCAAGCCCAACCATCCCCAATCAAAATCGCGATCTGTCTCAGCATTGTAAACGTCGGAGCGAGGAGTTGTGGTAGTTGTAGTGGTGTCTGTACTGTTAGTGCCGGGAGCTGTATTTGTCTGAGCCGAAGCAGGCAAATTAGCAGGTAGAATTGCTAAACCAGCAGCTATAACGCCTGCACCGATTGCTTTAGATAAATTTGAACGCTTCATAATCCTAAAATGCTCTCTGTTGGCAAAATGTTTGCAAAATCTTTAACTATCACCACTGTATCGATCGCCCGCTAGATTAAAATCCACCTATAGCAGTAAATATGACTCGATTCCAGCTATTACTATAGATCGATCGAAACTCGCATTCTAGCCTAAAAGCCCGGTATAGATAGGGACACAGTGCTGGAACATAAAGCAGAGCGCGCTAGGCGATTTTGGATGTGAGATTTTATATTTTAGATCGTAAAATCGCCATCAAAAATTGCAAATAAAACTTGAACTCAACTCAAAGGGATGTCAGTAGATGTGAGAAAGTTAAAATAATCTTCTAGTTGCATAATTGAATCCTCCCTTTACTAAGAATAACATAAACGATCGCTATCAACGATCGACTGTCAACTGTCAACTGTCAACTATTTAACTTATTTCTTGCGTTTCGGTGATTCTTTTCTCAATTTTTCCAGAATCGATTGACCGATATAATCGCTAAAAATTGCTTCTCCAGCTTTATTGTAATGGCAGCAGCTATCTACGTAAACAATATCTTTAGTCTTGTCAAAAATATTCACTCCATTCAACACGTTCACGTTATTTTTTTTCAAATTAGGTAACTTCTCAAACAACGCCGGATAGCCGAGTTTCACAGATTTATCGTAGGGAGTTTCTGGATTAAAGGCAATTTTCTTTTCTGCCTCGCTAAACACCCGTTTAGTCGGATAGTATTGATTCGGCTGGATGACATGGAAATAAGGCACGTTGCTGGAGGACAAAACTTTGTTCATAAAAATCGAACTCTTCGCCCAATTCCACGCCATTCGATCGAAAGCAATATCGTCCTTTAAAACAGCCGGATTAGTATTGATGAAAACGGCACTACCGCCATCAGTTTCTGTCGTTTTCCCGCGTTCTTTTTCAAACCAAAGTACATCTTTACGGTAGTTGTTGACTAATTTTTGCAGGTAAACAGAGGTTACAGCATTGCAGGCTGCTAGCTTGCAGTTTTGCAAATCTTCCAAACCTCGATTGATTTTCGCCTTATTCTCTTGAATGGCGATCGTGGTTTTCATCGCTTGTAGAGAGAGGCTGTTGTTTGCTAAGTTAGTCAGCGGCAAGATATGCTGCACGCTGGGCATTGCTAGATCTATTTTATTTTGATTGTTTAAATTCGCCAGCGCTACTTCGTTAAAACCGTCGATATTGACGACCATATCGAACTCTTGACCTAGAGCTAGAAAGTAGTTTAAAATTAATAATTGCTGCGGTTGTTTGTAGCCGCCAGTCGCAAACGATAAAATTACAAATTCCTTATCTTGCAAACCCGGTAACTGTTTGAGGTATTTTGCCAAAACTTGATTTTGGACTTCAAAAATTGCATAGCCAGAAGCAACCGAACCGCCAAAGACACCGATAATAAATTGATTGGGCTTGGTTTTTTTGAACGGGTAATCGTGAGGAGAAATAAATCCATAATTGTTAACTTTAAATCCGGGGCGAAAATCGGAACTCGGTTTTTGAATGAATCCAAAATAAGGGTGAAATCTTTCCACGATCGACTGATTCAACCGCACTCCTTCTAAATTAATCCCCAGGGCTGAATTGTCTTGCGGCTTTTGTCTGGTGTAGAAAATTTGCTTGTGTTTGACATAGTACCATCCCAAAGAACCGAGTTCGATAAAAACTAGCAACAACACTAAGTTAATCGCAGCAATTTTCAAGATTTCGGGAATGTTTTTGAGAAATTTTAAATCTTTCATAAACTTCTAAGTAGGTTGTAGGTGTTAGGTTGTAGGTTGTAAGTTGTAGGTTGTAGGTACTAAACCTCAAACCTGAAACCTAATACCTATTTTGATTCTCTGAGTATTTGGACGATCGAACTTGCAACATAATTTGCCAAGATTTCATCACCTACCGAATTATAATGACAGCAGGCATCTTTGTAAACAGTTTCTTTGGTATTGTCCAAAATATTCACTCCGCTAAAGATATTAACTCCGGCTTTTTGCAAGTCGCCGACTTTGGACAGCAATACCGGGTAGCCTTTTTTTACTCCTTCGATGTAGGGACTGTCTTTACTAATTGCAATTTCCTTTTCTTTGTCAGTAAATACTCGTTTGGTAGGATAATACTGATTCGGCTGGATGAAGTGAAAATACCCAATCTTTCTACTTGCTAAAATTTGATTCATCGCTACTGAAGACTCATACCACATGGCTGCCATTTTGTCAAAAGCGGCGGCATCTGCTAACACAGCATCAGCTTTGGGAATGTAGACTATACCGCTATTTGTTGCCTCAGAGTCGGAGTTTTTGACTTGCTTGTCGTACTTAACCACTGCTTGCTGGTAACTGCTAACTAACTGTCTTACTTGTAGCGACATTACTGCATGGCACAAAGCTAGCTGACAAGTTTGCAATTTGTCAACTGCTGTTTTCAACTGTTTTTTCTTGTCGCTAATTTCGACGATAGAACCCATTAATTCCGGCGATAAGTTATTGTTAGCTAAACCCGTCAGCGGCTGGATGTGTTGCACGCTGGGCATTCCGATATCGAGTTGGGCTTTGTTGTTTAAATTTGACAGTGCCACTTCGTTAAAGCCGTCAAGATTGATGGCTAAATCCAATTCTTGACCTAAAGCTAAAAAGTAATTTAAAATTAATAGTTGTTGCGGTTGTTTGTAGCCGCCGTTGCCGAAATTTAAAACAACAATTTCTCGATTTGCAAATTCGGCATAACTCTTTAATTTTTGCGACAGTCTTTGATTTATGTATTCATCTACGGCAAAGTTGTTAGCTACCGAACCGCCGAATACTCCGATAATAAATTGATTTTTGTTAGTTTTGACAAACGGATATTCGTACAGGGAAAAAAAGCCGTGTCGGTTAACTTTTAACTTTAACCTTTCATTGGTAAAAGCACCTTGTTTGAGCACGTAGCCGAAAAACGGATGCAATCTTTCGACTATAGATTCATCCAACCGAATACCCGCCCGATCGATTTCTTCTACGATTTTTTCTTGAGTTTTAGCCCGCGTGTAAAAAAACTGCTTGCGATCGACAAAATAAAACGCTAACGATACGGCTTCCAGACAAACAAATGCGATCGCCAAATTAACAGCGATTAAAACCGACAGATTTTTGGCTTTTTTTAATAGAGTTGCATCTTTCATAAAATTAGACAAACTACGATTGACGCTTGGGAGTTTGAGACTGCTTTAATTTCAATTCTCGACACAAATTTTGGTTGATTAAGATACTTGCCAAACGGTGTCCGATTTCGTTCCAGTGGCCGCCGCAGGGTACGGAATTGTCGAAACCGTGGACGCAAACTTGATATTTTTCAGTATAACCTTTGAACTGTTCGGATAAAGTTAATACTCGAAAACCTTTGCTAGCACCCAATTTTTCCAACCTTCTGTCGGCATAATACAAATCCTGAATGTTATTTTCCTGCATCAAATTTTGCCGCTTCGCCGGATCGCGATCGACTTGAATCGGATCGCCGATAACTACTAGCAAGAAATCCGCATTTTTCTGCACGACTTCATTCCGAATTTTCACGATTAAACCTTCAGTTACTTTCCAAGCATCCTCCCAAACAGAATTCTCCGGTGGCTTGAGATTCTTGGTACTCAAATTCGTAAAATCTTCAGACAAATGGCGCTTTTTCAGGTCTAAATCCGCCTTTTTCACCACCTGTAAAATCCGCGAATTATCGACCAGCCATCCTGGCAGTCTGTCAACAAATGAAACAGCATTTTTATTGCGATCGATCGGCTTTAAATCCCGAAAAGAGTTATTTTTAACTAACTTACCGTTTTCATTATAAACAAAAAACGGTCGGTAAAGATCGTATTCCAATTTTGGCGAATTGTTGATAATATCGTTGCCCGTAAAAAAGGCAAGGACTACAATATCGGGATTGTAATCCCACACTTTTTTGCGCAGCATAATTAATGCTTGGGCTGTGCTGTAACCCTGCACGCCGAAATTAATTACCTCAACATTTTTATTTCCCTTTACCGCCGCGCAATTTCCTAATTTCCGTTCTAATTTCGACCAGAAAGTTTGTTCTATGGGAACGTGAATTGCCTCGGTAAAAGAATCGCCCAAAACAGCCACTCGCAGGGTATTTGGAGGCTTAACTTTGGAATGTTCGCGATCGCGCAAACCCTCGCTATTCACCCGCACAAAACTCGCACCTTCACCTTTCCACTCCCCCGACGCATTCGGTTTGAGTTTCCATCCCAAATCGCGATCGGAAGTGTGGAAATTAGTCGGGGCCGACTCTACAAAATCTCCGATTTTTTGATAGCCTTCAATCCCTGCTACCCGCAATCCAATTTCACCAATTATCACCCCCATTAACAAACCCCCGAGTGTCAAACCTAAATTGACACCCAAATTCTTCAACTTGCTCATTCTTTCAAAACAGCGTGTAAATAAACGGAGCAATTACAGAACCCTGACTGATGACAATCAAAGCTCCCAAAAAGACTAAAGTAATAATTAATGGCAGCAGCCAATACTTTTGGCGTTCTTTCATAAACGCCCACAAATCTTTGAGAAAGTCTAAAGTTGCTTCAAACACTTTAAAAAGGACGCTCCATACTAACTTTGGTTCTCGGCTTGCTAGGGACGCGGTAACTATCCATTTTAGGATTTAGTTTGCGCCGCATCGCATCTTCGCCAAACAGGTTTTTGATAATTCCCATCGGCAAAACTATCAGATAAAAAACTATCCCCAAAATAATCGGCGTTTCGATTTTGCTGAGGAGAATTCCGAACTTCATCCAAGCGTGATAGATGGGATTCAATGCTTTCGGCGCAACTAATGCTAGCACGACTAGCACCGCGCAGATTGCCCAAGGCCACCAAGGTAGAGAATGCCTGCGCAGTAAAGGTACTACTAAACCAAACAGTACAGCAATTAAGCCGCCGATTAGCAACCCGAAATCGCGCAGGCCTTTTTTATCGAGTTTTTTAATTTCGTGATTCATGGTGAAGGAAGAAGGAAGAGGGAAGAAGGAAGAAGGAAGAAGGCAAAAGGCAGAATCTTGTAGGGGCGGCTTCGCAACAGTAATTGCCACACAGCCAATCATATATTAAACCCGCCCCCACCCAACCTTAAATTGCAATTTACCTCTTTCCAGATACAAGAAGAAGAAGAGGGAATAATTTTGTAGGGGTGGGGGCGGGTTTATTTAACCTGTCTGCACCCTTTAAAGATCTAAGCGAACCCGCCCCTACAGGATTATGCTTGTTTAACCGAACATGATAGCAATCCTCACTACGAACAACTTGCTGCAATTAATCTAATTCAAATTCATTTTTCCAAGAATCGTCTTGTTTCCAGGGAATTTGTTCGGTTTTTGCCATCAAGAAATTTTCGATAACTAGATAATCCATTTCCGTGCGCATGAAACAGCGGTAAGCATCCTCAGGAGTGCAAACGATCGGCTCGCCTCGCACGTTAAAAGAAGTATTTACTAACACCGAACAGCCCGATCGCTCTTCAAAATGTTTGATTAAATCGTAATACCTCGGATTGGTTTCTTTGTGAACTGTTTGGACGCGGGCCGAATAATCGACGTGGGTGATAGCCGGAATTTCCGATCGCGGAATGTTGAGCTTTTCGATACCGAATAACTGTTCTTGTTCCGCCGTCATCGGAATGCGGAGGCTGCTTTTGACGGGAGCTACTAACAGCATATAAGGGCTGGAATGATCCATCTCAAAATAATCAGCAACTCGTTCCGCCAACACTGACGGCGCAAAAGGTCGAAAAGATTCCCGATATTTAATTTTCAGGTTCATTACCGACTGCATTTTAGAATTGCGGGGGTCGCCAATAATCGATCGACCGCCCAAAGCCCGCGGCCCGAATTCCATCCGCCCTTGAAACCATCCAACTACATTTCCCTGTTCCAAAATTTCTGCCAAACGCGGCATTAATTCCGCATCATCCAATCGGTGATAGCTGGCTTTTATCGCATCCAAATATTCGAGAATTTCTGGATCGGAGAACTTCGGCCCCAAATAAGAACCGCGCATTCGATCGTTGCAAGTTAAATTAGAAGCTGACTTCACAGCAGTCGCCAATCCCGAGCCTGCATTAATAGCTTCAGCAATCTCTTCTTCGTTCGCAGTCATGACTTCAGTTTTTTCCCCTTCAAACCCCCTTGCAACTTCAGCCACAACAGTCCGATTTTGCTCGCAATACTGATACCAAATCGCCAAAGCCGCGCCCAAAGCACCGCCAGCATCTCCCGCCGCCGGCTGAATCCAAATATCCTTGAAAATACCTTCCCGCAAAATCCGGCCGTTAGCAACGCAGTTGAGCGCCACCCCGCCCGCGAGGCACAAATAATCGGCATTCAATTCTTTTTTAATTGTCCGGCAAAGTCGCAATACGACTTCTTCAGTAACGACTTGAATTGAAGCAGCAATATCCATTTCCCGCTGAGTCAATTTGCCTTCAGCTTGGCGCGGTGGCCCGGCAAACAGTTCGTCAAATTTTTGATTTGTCATGGTTAAACCAACCGTGTAGTTGAAATAATCCATGTTCAACCGAAAAGTTCCGTCATCTTTGAGGTCGATTAAATAGTTGAGAATCTTATCTACATACTTGGGTTCGCCGTAGGGTGCCAAACCCATCAATTTGTATTCGCCAGAGTTGACTTTAAAACCAGTGTAATAGGTAAAAGCTGAATAAAGCAAACCTAAAGAATGAGGAAAATCAATTTCCCATTGGGGAGTCAATTCATTACCGTCTCCCAACCAAACTGAAGTTGTCGCCCATTCGCCCACGCCGTCGAGACACAAAACGGCTGCTTTTTGAAACGGACTCGGGAAAAAAGCTGAGGCCGCGTGGGATTGGTGGTGTTCGGTAAACAGCAGAGACGGCAATTTATTAGTTTTGCAGTTTGCCATTTCTGCGAGCTCTCTTTTGAGCATAGTTTTGAGGTAAAGCTTTTCTTTGAGCCATATTGGCATGGCGGCGAGAAAAGAGCGAAAACCGTTGGGTGCGTAAGCTAAATAGGTTTCGAGAAGGCGCTCGAATTTGACTAAAGGTTTGTCGTAAAAAACGATTTTATCGAGTTCCCGGAGTTCGATTTGCGCTTCTTTCAGGCAATACGCGATCGCATTTTTGGGAAATCTGGCATCGTGCTTTTTGCGGGAAAATCTCTCTTCCTGCGCTGCGGCAATAATTTCTCCGTCGCGAACTAATGCTGCGGCGCTGTCGTGATAGTACGCCGAGATTCCAAGTATGTTCATGCCTCTCCTCACAAATCGCAATGCGTCTGGATCTGTACTGTTTTAGAATAGCTAACGATTATAGCGTTAGAGGTGTCGATTTTGACTTGACTTTTGCGATCGGTCTTAATTTCGATCGGCACAGATCGCTGTTTTGCAAGCAGCAGCTTGGGGCAGGTAAGAGGAAATTGCCCCAAATTTCCGCAGGAATTGCCCAAAAACCGGTTTTTTTGGAAAAACCCAGTTTCTCAAACTATGTGTAAGTCCCGTTAAAAATATCTGCAAGTCTCAGCGCCTGGAAATCCGCCGCCCCCAAGCCCTGAAGTACGTGGTCACGGGAAATTGATAAAATTCTACGACCAGCCACAACACGATTCCCAAGTGGGATAAAAAGCTCAAGCCAGTCCAAGCTGCGGGCAACCATGACAAGCGGCTTCCCGGTACTGGGGGAAAATAGTATGATGCCAGTCCCAAAAGTGTCGGGGGGAGAAAAATTAAACCGATGGCTGCTGCCAAGTAGGGCCAGCCGAATTCTACACCTTCGAGGTGAGCTCCGATCCACCGCTTGCCGTTCCAGTGCCAAGTTACGGGCGGAAATCGATCGGCCATTTTCAACATTTGCCTTTCTTCGCTGGCGGTGAAAATATGCTGGCAAAAGTTGCAAGCCAGGGCGTCCATCAGCGGTAGGGTAGAAATTTGACCGGTGCGGCATACCGGACAAGGATAGGTATCTTGAGGGTTAAAGCGGCGGGATGAGTAGGGAAGCTTTTGCATAGAGGAGGCTGTTTGTCAAGATATTTAAGTTATTTTAGCATTCATTTAGTCATTAGTTATCAGTCATTAGTCATTAGTTGTTTCTTGATTGACATACTGGTAAAATCGAGTGTTTCTCTGTTCGCTTAAATTTAACATGGCTGCAATTTCCTCATGGTTTTTCTGCGTACTTTGCAGACAATAATTGTTTCAATGAGGTTAACAGTTCCTGAAACCGCATATCTTCGCGTTCAATAATATATGTAGAAGTGGACGACCTTTTCTGCTATTGTCTGACTTGTTTTTACAGACTGTTTAGTATAAAATGAGTGTCGATCTGATTAAACAACGCTATAAGGATGCAGTGACAAGAGAGGAACAAGGATGACACAGGAACCCATTTTTGAAGAAAGCAGTGGTAATGTATTTGCCGATCTCGGACTGGAGGATGCCGATGAACTTTTTGCGCGGGGT
This sequence comes from Richelia sp. CSU_2_1, assembly GCA_012034575.1. Taxonomy (GTDB): domain Bacteria; phylum Cyanobacteriota; class Cyanobacteriia; order Cyanobacteriales; family Microcoleaceae; genus Microcoleus. The sequence goes on from JAAUPF010000006.1 coordinate 69,438, forward strand.
AAAATCGGTATTCAGGTACTTCGCCTGTTGAAACAGCGCAATTTAGAACAGCGTGAAATGAGTGAATTACTTAGTATTCCTCAAGCAGAAGTATCTCTTTTAATGGACGGAGAATTTCACCGATTTAGTGAGGGAAAATTACTGATTTTTCTCAAGCGACTCGATACGGAAATTACATTACACCTTCGCTCTCGTAATGGTGGCGATCGCTCTTCTGAAACTGTGATATTACTATAGCAATCGCAAATGAGTCGTAATTTTTTTACCCCACCCTAACCCCTTAATAAGGGGAGGGAGTAGGAGTTTCACAAATGATTTATGGTTGCTCTATGATGCTCTCATGTTTGCTATATTAACGATCGATTACCGATGAAATTGATGAAATGCGCGCTCGCCCTCGGCAGTAACTTAGGCGACTCCTTAGAAATTCTCAAAAGTGCGATCGAAACTTTAAATAACCAGCCAGAAGTTTCAGTAATATCGCGTTCTAGTTGGTATCAAACAGCGCCGATCGGACCTCCCCAACCCGATTATATCAACGCCTGCGCCATCCTCGAAGTTGCACTAGCACCAGAAGCATTGCTAGCACAATTATTAGAAACTGAAACAAAATTTAACCGCATCCGCCGCGAGAAATGGGGGCCGAGAACTCTCGATTTAGATTTGTTGTTGTACGATAATTTAATCCTAGAAACTCCGACACTGACTTTGCCTCATCCCCGGATGGCAGAAAGAGCTTTTGTATTAGTACCTTTAGCAGAAATTGCTCCGGATTGGGTGCATCCATTAACCGGAAGCACGATCGCCCAACTCCTGCAAGTAATAGACTGTTCTGGAGTGCAAAAATTAACAGTTGACAGTTGACAGTTGACAGTTGACAATTAACAGTTGACCAATTCCCAATTTCCAATTCCCAATTCCCAATTCCCAATTACCAATTCCCAATTCCCAATTCCCAATTCCCAATTCCCAATTATCAAATTAGCCTATGCCCTTCGGTCAAGAATTACCCCAACTTCTCAAACAGCGCCTGTTTTACCAAGGGCGCAAATTTAACTTTGATGTCGCCACCCTCCGCCTTCCCAACGGTTCCCAAGGCGACTGGGAATGTATCCGCCACCCTGGCGGCGCGCTTGCAGTTCCCGTCACTCCCGAAGGTAAACTCGTTTTAGTGCGGCAATACCGTTTCGCCTCCAAAGGGCGGATTTTAGAATTTCCCGCCGGGACGATCGAAATTAATGAAGATCCGGCAAAAACGATCGAACGCGAAATCGAAGAAGAAACCGGATACCGCGCGGGAAAATGGCAAAAATTAGGAGAATTTTTTCTCGCACCGGGCTATTCGGACGAAATCATTTATGCTTTTTTGGCGCAGGATTTGGTTAAACTGGAAAAGCCGCCGGCTCAAGATGATGATGAAGACATGGAAACAGTTTTATTTACTCCTGAAGAATTGGAAAAAGCAATTTTAGCTGGCGATCCAATTGATGCCAAATCAATTTCTAGTTTTTTCTTGGCGCGCCCTTTTTTGATGTGAATTCTGTTTGACATACTATAGGTTTGGTGGTGGTGCGCAGTGCGCACCCTACAGGCTACAGGTTTAGTGATGGTGCGCAGTGCGCACCCTACAGGCTAAAGGTTTGGTCGTGGTGCGCAGTGCGCACCCTACAGGCTATTTGTGATGTAAGGTGCGCACTGCGCACCCCATAAAATTACAGGCTATTTGTGTTGTAAGGTGCGCACTGCGCACCCGATAAAATCCAAAATCTAAAATCTAAAATCTAAAATCAAATGTCTGACTTAATTTTATTTTGGCACCGTAGCGACTTGCGAATTTCTGACAACATTGGATTGGCTGCGGCGCGCCAGCAAAGCGCGAAAGTAGTCGGTATTTTTTGTCTCGATCGCGCTATCCTCGATCGCGATGATGTAGCGCCAGCCCGAGTTACATACATGATAGGTTGCTTGCACGATCTCCAGCAACGTTACAGGGAAGCAGGCAGTCAATTGCTGGTAATTCAAGATGAACCGAGTCGCGGCATCCCGAAATTAGCAACCGCGATCGATGCTAAAGCTGTATTCTGGAATTGGGATGTCGAACCTTACTCTAAACAGCGCGATCGAGCCGTAACAAATGCCCTCCAACAAGCCGGAATTCGAGTCGAAAACTTTTGGGATCGACTGCTGCACTCCCCCGACGAAATTCGCAGCGGTACGGGACAACCCTACACAGTTTACACGCCGTTTTGGAAAAATTGGAGCGCTAAACCTAAAGCCGAACCTGTGGAAACGCTGCCGATAACTAATGTCGAACAAATGACAGGATTGACGCTAGAAGAACAAGAAAAAGCAATTCGATGCGGCGCAATTCAACTGCTACCAACAGCACAAAGTTTGGGGTTTGTGTGGGAAAATCCCTTAGTAATAGAACCGGGCGAAGATGCAGCGCGAGAAAAGTTGGAAGAATTTGGCGATCGGGCAATTTACGCATACCAAGAACAGCGGAATTTTCCGGCAGTTAACGGCACATCTCAACTCAGCGCTGCGCTCAAATTTGGCGCGATCGGAATTCGCACTGTTTGGCAAGCAACTCAAACAGTAATGGATAATTGCCGCAGTGAAGAAATGCGCGCAAATATCCGCACTTGGCAGCAAGAATTAGCTTGGCGGGAGTTTTACCAACACGCCATGTATAACTTTCCCGAACTAGCAGAGGGCCCTTATCGCGAAACATTTAAAAACTTTCCTTGGGAGGATGGCGAACAACTGTTTCAAGCTTGGTGCGAAGGGCAAACCGGCTATCCGATTGTTGACGCAGCAATGCGGCAGGTAAATCAAACAGGTTGGATGCACAATCGGTGCCGGATGATTGTTGCCAGTTTCCTCACCAAAGACTTAATTATTAACTGGCAGCGGGGCGAAAAATACTTCATGCAAAAATTGATTGATGGCGATCTTTCTGCTAACAATGGCGGCTGGCAGTGGAGTGCATCGAGTGGCATGGACCCGAAACCTTTGCGCATATTCAATCCCGCCAGCCAAGCTCAAAAATTCGATCCTGAAGGCGAATATATTCGGCGTTGGGTGCCGGAATTGCGCCGAGTAGATACCAAAATGTTACTAACAGGAAATATTTCGCCTTTAGAACGAAAAATCCTGGGTTATCCCGAGCCGATCGTAGATCACAACCAGCAGCAGCGCAAGTTTAAGGAACTCTACAAACAGCAAAAAACAGATAATTGAGTTGAGGGTTGAGAGTGCGATCGGGAGTTTTGAGTTGTGAGTTGAGAGTTGAGAGTTGATATGATTTTGGGTCGATAGACCACAATTCCTGTAGGGGCGGGTTCGCGACTATCTATAGAGAAGGCGACAAATCTAATAAACCCGCCCAGCCCAATATATTATGCGCGATCGAACATGATTATAGTTGATAGTTGAGAGTGCGATCGTCCCCGATGGCGAACAATGGACTCACGATCGATCCCAGCCGAAGTCTCGATCGAGCATTTCTGCTAGTCTTTGATTGTGCGGTCGAAAATATGCTTTCAACTGTTGGTATAAATCTTCGCTGACAGGCAAATATTCGGTAGCATTATGCTTTTCATAGATTTCTAGTTGGTTGGGTGGCAAGTTGAGAAATTCCAAGGTTTTGTTGGAGATTTCGCAGGGATTTGCGTATAAAATCCTCACTTTTAAGAATTAAAATTTGTTCTTTGGGAAATAGTTTAAACCATGCTGGGAGTTGGTCTGCGTAGATGCCACGGCTTAAATAAGTGTGGTGTTGGTGTGCGTAACTGTAGTAGGTTGGGTCGATCGAGAGCTTTCCGATTTCGCCTTTGAGTCTTTCCGGTTCGTGGGCGATCGCTTCTTCAAAAGATAGCGTTTCGTATTTGTTTTTGATACAATGGTAATAGTGGGAAATCAGCCGATCGACTGGATTTCTCAGTAAAATAATTATTTTAACTTCGGGACACAGATCGTAAATCCGTTGCGGAACTTGGGGGTGAAAAATGTAATAGGGACTGGCTTCTCCGGTTAAATTGCATCCGCGTTCTTCTAAAGTGGGAAATTGAGAGTAATACCATTCTGCACCTTTGTCAAATTGGAGGTCGAAATAATGTATTTCTTTTTGAGAGGCGTGGAGAATTTGAGGATGTTGGGTGAGATACACGTACAGGGATGTTGTGCCGCCTTTTTGGGCACCGATAATGATGAAGTTGGGAGAATTTGAAGTTTGTTTCATCGTTTTTTAGTTTTGGGGCCAATACCAGAGATCGCCATTCTAACCTCAATTAAATCGCCAAGCTCAGCCAAAGTTCGATCGCCCGCATTCACCACCGAACTTTGAGGTTGTTTATTTTTTTTCGATACTTGTTTTCACAACTCATCGAATGCAGCATTGGGAACGATCGAGATCGCTTTTAGGGTGCGATCGAACTCACTTTGCCGCTGGGCACTGACAATAGGATTGAACTAGACTAGAGTGAAGATCCTAAGCTCAAATCCTTGTCGCGCCAATCTTTCGGCAAAAAATATATTCGTCGGTTGAGGGGTTGAGGATTTGGGGGTTTTATTTTTCAGCCAAAGTACACATTTTGTGAATTTGTGCAAGGGGCTGATATGAAACTGGGGAAAAATGGGAATCCTGAAAACAGGATCGTACTGTCCAGCAGTAATTACGTGCAATACCATCTCTGAAAGTATTCAGGAAGGCGTCAATGTATAAGAGCAAATTAACCAAAGTTATCGTATCGCTGCTGCGCCGGATTCTCGGCGTCACTCGATCGGGGGCGAAGCGGCTGATGAGAGCAATGCTGCGCAACCCTCGCGGCGATGGCAAGGCGATCGAGATTGCCGGTGGCGGGTTTCGTGCTGCCGACGGTGACGATGGTGTTGCTGGTGGTGATTTTGCTGACAGTGGCGATCGTGCTGCGATCGTTCGATCGGGCTAACTTGGCGCGCAACGTGCGGGTAAACCAGCAGGTGCTGGCGGCCGCAACTCCCGCGCTCGATCGGGCGAAAGCAAAAATTGAATATATGCTGCGGGAAGACCCGCAAAGACCGACGGCAACTCCGTCCGATGCAGAAATGTACCGGATAATGTCATCTTACCCAGACGCCCCAACTGCTGCCAACCCGGACTTTTATACTTTTGGGGATGAGGAACGCCTGATAGTCAGAGCCGACCTAAGCAATCCTCCAAATAATATCAGCCCTAATGACAACCCCAAAGGCTCTCTTTTTGCTGCGCCCGGAGTAGAAAATGAAGCGTTAAATACTGCTTGGAGATATCCCGTCGATACTAATAACGACGGTATATTTGATACTTTTACTCTTTACGGAATATACTTTCGCACCCCAAAAACCGTCGGAAGAACGAGAAGGGAACTGGACGCCAGAACACCGCCAATGCGAGCTGGAAGCACAAACCCAGCCTGTACTCAAGGAGAGGGTACGGTTGCAAGTTTGGTAGGAGACTCCGGTTGGGAAAGACTAGCTGGCAGGTTCCAGAAAAGTTTCTTTGTTTACACAGTTAACGTACCGATCGACCAGGCGGAAGCTAACACATTGGGTGCGAGGTATCAAGCTTTCGCTGGAACCCCCAGCATATCCGCTCTCGAATACCAGCAAGACCAAAGTCGTATTCCCCTCAGCAACAATGCGGTTGTATATGAAGACGATTTAGACATATCTCCGGGACCTGACCTAAACTTAAACGGGAGAATATTTACAAATAGTAATTTGTTAGTTACTAGCTTACAGAGGGCCAATTCCCTACAACTATATCAAGTCAGCAGTCAGCAATCTTGTTTTTACGATCAAGAAAATAGCAGAATTGTCGTAGGCGGTAATGTTGTTAACGGGTGGACGGGTGGTAGTGCAAATAGAAATGCCGTGGGAGTACATCTTTTCACAACCATAGCTGATGGCACCCCCAGAACAAATGCGTCAACAATTAGCGATGCCAATCAATCTGTTGAGGAGAACAGCCTTCAGGCAATGTACAACAACAACGCTTACTCCGAGCGGTTAGCTGCTCTGGTAAACGGTCAAAAGACAGCAGATCCAGATCCCACAGGTCCTACCGACCCGGATTCAGTTAAGCAAGCAAGGCTTGCCCCCAAAAGTCAGAGCCGAGATCAAGCATTAGAAGATTATTTTAAAGAACGGCTGCGGAAAGTTACTTTTGAAGAAGCACCTCTCGCCAGTGCAATCTACAACGGAAAGTATTTAGATCCGGCTGTGCCGACCACTTCCTACATTCAAGACAGTGGTAACAACCTCAGGCCAATAGATAACTGGAGCATTCCGAATGGAACTGCGACAGTAGGCGCGATTAATGGGGCGGGACTCAGGATTCGTCCCACTCAGCTACAGGCCCAGAACCCCGAGAACTTACCACCTACTAACAGCGAAAGGTTCTTGGGCAATCGAGTCACAGTGGGTAATAACTTGCCACAACGGCGGT
>JAAUPF010000278.1 GCA_012034575.1 Richelia sp. CSU_2_1
AATTCAGTTGGGGAGGCGTGGAGTTCGATCGCTCTGCGATCTCGGATCATGCTAACAATACAGTTAGCAAACTGCGGGATGCTTTGATTAACAGCCTCAAACGTTTGGCGTAGATACGATTCAAGGTTGGGGTAAAGTCGCCGGTTCTCAAAAAATTACAGTTGAAACGGATAAAGGCGAGAAAACTATTACTGCCAAAGATATTATCCTCGCACCCGGTTCGGTTCCTTTTGTGCCGCCGGGAATAGAAATTGATGGCAAAACTGTGTTTACTAGCGACGATGCTGTCAGGTTGGAATCGCTACCGAAGTGGATTGCAATTATTGGGAGCGGTTATATCGGTTTGGAGTTTTCGGATATTTACACGGCCTTGGGCTGCGAAATTACGATGATTGAAGCTCTCGACCAATTGATGCCGACTTTCGATCCGGATATTGCTAAATTAGCAGAACGAGTGTTGATTGCGCCCCGCGATATTGAAACCAAAGTTGGTTTAATGGCTAAGAAAATTATTCCCGGTTCCCCGGTAATTATTGAATTAGCTGATTTCAAAACGAAGGAAGTTGTCGAAGTTTTGGAAGTTGATGCTTGTTTGGTAGCAACCGGCCGAGTGCCTGTCAGCAAGAATTTGGGATTAGAATCGATCGGGGTTGAGACAGTGCGCGGCTATATTCCGGTGAACGATAAGATGCAGGTTTTGGCGGCGGGCGAACCGGTGCAAAATTTATGGGCGATCGGCGATGTTAACGGTAAAATGATGTTGGCGCACGCTGCATCCGCTCAAGGAATTACCGCTGTAGAAAATATTTGCGGGCGCGATCGCGAAGTAGATTATTTGAGCATTCCGGCGGCGGCATTTACGCACCCGGAAATCAGCTATGTCGGGATGACGGAACCGGCGGCCAAAGAGTTAGGAAAAACCGAAGGGTTTGAGGTAGCTTCTGTCAAGACTTATTTTAAGGGAAATTCTAAAGCTATTGCTGAAGGTGAAACCGACGGTACGGCGAAGGTAATTTACCGCCAAGATACGGGGGAATTGTTGGGAGTTCACATTTTCGGCTTGCACGCTTCCGATTTAATTCAAGAGGCGGCAAATGCGATCGCGCAGCGCGATTCGGTGCGCGATTTAGCCTTCCGAGTGCACACTCACCCGACGCTTTCCGAAGTTTTGGATGAGGCATTCAAACGGGCGGCGGGAACGGGAAGCCATTAATCTTGAGGGGCGGTGTCCGCGTCCGCCCCTTTCTAGGAATGCTGAGTTAGGTTATTAAAACAATTACTAAATGATGAAAATAATAAACATAGATGAATTGAATATTACCCTGAGAGATTGCGTGAAAACTGGACGGGATAAGCAGATTTTAATTACAGAAAATGGTTTGCCTGTTGCAGCTCTTAGTTTAGTTGTCGATTGCTGAGAATTGTGTTTAAATGGAACTAAATCAACGCAAAGAATTATTTAGCAAAGCTTACGTGCGTGCTGTTGCAGCAGTAGCTGGCGTAAGAGTAGATCAACCAGAGTCAGATGACAACAGCATTGACTTACATCTAACTGCTGTAGGTATTGATGGGCCAGCCAACTGTCCGGAACTTAACTTACAGTTAAAATGTACATCAAGGACTCTACTCGATGCTGACTGTATCCGATATCCTCTAAGTATAAAAAACTACAACGATTTGAGAATCGACTCTTTTGTTCCTCGCCTTTTAGTTGTGGTTTTAGTCCCGGAAAATATAGGAAACTGGATACAGCAATCAGAAGAAGAAATGCGTACTAGGTATTGTGCCTATTGGACATCGCTGCTGGGGATGCCTGCAACTCGAAATACAACCAGTGTAACTGTTGAGTTGCCCCGCAGCAATCTGTTTACACCAGAAGCTCTCGAATCCATGATGCAACGCATTAGCCAACGAGGTTTACCATGAAAGTAACTGTGCGAGATAACAAAATTCTCAAGACTGTAGATCCGAAAGTTCTGGGAGAATATTTGCAGACTAACGGCTGGCATAATGAAGGTTTATTTTACGGAAGGGCTTGGATTTGGCATAAGCATAGTGATTGTGGAGAATTATGTGAAATCAAGCAACCCGTCAGCCAGAATTTTGATGATTACAGTACGGTTATAGGTGATATAATCAAAAAGTTGGAGTTGACAGAAAATCGATCGCAGTTAGAGATTTTAAGTGATTTGATTACTTGTTTGGACGATACAGAAATTCAAGGATTTATTGTGAAGATAGATCGCCCGGAAGCCGAACATATTGCCAAGGTGGGAATAATGGGATTTGTGGTGGGTAAATTGCGGAAAATTGCTCTTGAATTAACAGAAAGCAACTTAAATTTGGCACTGCAAGCTTATCAAGAAAGAATTCCCGTCACTTGCAGGGGCGATTTTGTTAAAGAAGGCGAATATTTTGTTGTGAAAAATCTGCGAGAATTTGGTTTGATGGTAGAGGCAGAAGAGAAAAGAGATGAAAGTGCGATCGACCTTTCTGAAAACTGCGTTTAAATGAAACTCAACTGTCGGTTTTGTACGGGTTTGATTTTTGCTGGGAGAGAAGATTTTTAATTATTTCTAAGTCTGCATTATTTTTGAATAAATAAGCGTTCAATCCATTGCGAATTGCTGCTTCTACATTTTTTTGAGAGTCATCAATAAATAAAATCTCATTTTTGGCACTTCCTATTTTTCTAACCACATACTCAAAAGCCTCGTCATTAGGTTTCATGATGCCGATTTGATAAGACATAAATCGATCGATTTGTAAACTTTCAGTATTCCAGATTTCATTTACTCTTTCATGGTGAATTGGATTGATATTGCTGAATACGCCAATCCTATATTGACTTATCATCTCGATGGTAAAGTTATGCGCCTGAATGTTTACACTATGACACCACATCCTAAATTCTTCGTGCAGTTCGCGTTCCGATCGACTGTATCCCAAATCCTGCTTTAATTGTCTTAAAAAATCTGCATCTGACATCTTGCCCGTTTCATAATCGACAACGGATTTTAGAGATGTCCAGTAATTAATTACTTCTTGCCGATCTTCTATACCAGTGATTTCACTCAACCGATCGAATACGGTTAAGTTGATAATCACGCCGCCTAAATCAAATAATATGTATTTTATCATGGGTGTTTTTTTGCCTCCTTAATGTTACAAACGCTGGTGCTGGATTTGCTCGCTTCTAGCATCTCTAATAATACTGATTCCGCCGCGCATAACTGCGATCGCAATGATAAATCCAATTATTAAGTCAGGAAACCGAGAATTCAGCAGATTTACCAGGAAACCAGCAATAATTCCGATCGCAAACATTGCTGCGTTGGCGGCAAAAAGTATTCGGAGAATTTTACGCTGTGCTTTATTTTTTGCCTCAAACTGGCAACCGCAATCTGACATTGAGCCTTATTTTATAGCATATAATCGCTTGCAATCCCGCACAATATCGCGAAACAACTTCTTGGTGCTTGGTAGCGTTGGAGTTGGGTTTCGTTCCTCAACCCAACCTACAAGCTATCATAAATTTTCAGTCAGATCTCCCTTATTCAAAACATCCCTCACCTCGTTCAAAAATGCCAGCGAATTAAAAGTAGCACCACCGCCCGCATGACTGAATTCCGATACAGCAGCAACCGAATCATCGCCAATAATTCGATCGAACGGATCTAATTTTAAACTAACCTGCTGTCGGGCTTCGTACCGGGAAAAGTGAAAGATTGTTAAAAAATGCAGCAAAGTATCTTTAATTTCACTGTCATAAATCAAACCTTCGCAGGTATCTCGATCGTCCAAAATTCCATCATAAATATTCAACAGCGTTCCGTAGGAAATTACTCCGTTATAAAAGTTTTTGTCTCCTTCTTCTATTTTAATGCCGTTAAACAAACTAAAAAATACCACTGCTTGCTTGCTGCTACCTGCTAAGCTTTCAAGTTCCGCTGGATCTTGAATGTAAAAAGATTCTCCTTGATGTTTTTGGGGGCTGTAAACGTAATATTTGTCAAAAAACATCGGATAAATTCTCATATCTTGCCGCTCTCCTTTTAAGATACGGATGATGTCTCGGGACATGAGAAACAATTTTTCACTTTTATCTTTGTGATTGATGTGCAGCGCATTCGGTTCGCTTGCTTGCGTGATGTATGCAAAATTTCGATAGCCTCGATCGTACAACTGACTGACAATATCTTTTAAAATAGATGGCTCGCTATAAAGCTGTTTGATGTGGTAATTTGCCGAGAAAGTTTTCAGCATTCCCACTTGAATGCTACCGTCTTCGCCGTGCCTGATTCCCGTAACTTCACCCAACAAACAAGTTTTTTGAGAAGTTGAATAGTTCTTTTCTTTTCTCGCATCGCTATCTTTAGTCGCTACAGCAATAATCGCTAAGTTATCCAATTCTGGACTTAGCTGCAAGTTGTGAAAGCGAAACTTTTTGGGAATTATTGAATACAGGGAACTCAAACCATTTCTAATGGTAAAAGCACTGGGAGTTCCGCGGATGCGGAATCCTTGGGAGTTCGATCGATGTTTTTCGCTTAAAATATGGCATAATATTTTAGAAAGATGTGCCATAAACTTTTCTGAATGCGAAGGATTCTCGTGGTTCCCTTCGTGCAGCCTCGCCATCGGCACGATCGTATTGTTTGGCGCTTTTTCTAACAGAATTCGCAGGCAAATATAAGACACCAGTAAAACAGCAAATTTGTAGGCAAAAGCTGCTGCTGCTTTCAAACCTCCCTTGCTGTCTAACCGCCGGCAGTCGTAGGGAAATACAACTAATTTACTCTGAAAACTTTTACTGTAAATTTCTCTCGATCGCTCGGATCTAGGAACCCACAATACGGGCAAAGCACGGATACCTTTAATATTGTACTCCATGCTGAAGCTTTGGATTTCATCTGTTGGGAAATAGCGGACATCTTCGATGGTAATATTGACAGGTAACTCGCAGAGAGTTTGTTGTCGGAGATTCCACTGTTTCGCGGAAATATACTGAATTATTGCTTGCGGGTTGCGGCGCGCGAATTCTTGGCAAAATTTCCCTGTTTTTAAGATATTATCGATGCTTTCGATCGCACTTCGATCGACCGCAATACATCCCGATTCTGCGCGGGGCTGCAAGATAGTTTGTGCTTTCATAAAATCTTGCAAAAAATTCTTGAGGCAATTAATTTTATACTGAACGTTAAATTGCTGAAATCCTTTAATTAAGTTGCGAAACAGTTCTTTTTTTGCTTCATCATCCGAACTTTGCAGTACGGGCAATACTTTTTGCTGAAAACTGGCGATCGCGTCGTAATCTAGTTCTAATTCTGGCTGATAATTTGGCGCTTGCGGATTGCTGCGAGAGGCAAATATTGAATAATATAGAAATGCTATCTTTAATACTTTACGAAAAAAAGTTTCATGGCGATCTGGTGCTTCTAATGCTGCTAAATGTTCCTCGCTGTCGGGATTTAGCAAATTGAGATTGTAGTCGAATACGCTACCCATGCCCCGCGATTGCACCGGATTGCCAAACTTGAGTTTTAAACCAAAAATAAACTGCCGATCGCCCGTTAAATTATCCGTTGTTTCTCCCAAATTACCTGCTATAATGGGAATTATTGGCAGCGCATTCCAAGCGTTCGATCGGGCAAACATTTCTCGATAATTAACTCGCACTCCCTGATAGTTAACCGAGCAATCTCCGTTAACTTTAGATCTATCCTTGAGAGAGTTTTCCATCAACCGCAAACGCCGGATTAAATCTTGCAAGTAAATGCACCCGCGATCGGCTGTTTTTTCGGGAGCGATATTGCGTACAATATATTCTAAATAAGTTATTCTTGCGGCTTTTTTCAGTTGGCTTAAAGATTCTCGATCGACCGATCGCACCAATCGGTAAAAATCGGAATTTTTATCGCTTACCATTTCCGCAAGCAAGCGATTTAGTTCGGCGCGATCGACCTTATTTTCAGCTTTTTCATTAATATAATTTTCTAAACCTCGCTGCAACTCTGCTGCGAAATTATCCGCATTTTTTACTGCAACAATCAGTTTATGAAACTTCAAAAGCGCATCGCTGCCGCTATCCGAGGATTGCAAAGTTAGCTTTTGTTTCTGCAAGTTAGGATGTTGCTTGTTAAAATCGTATTTAAATCCTAATTGAGTTCCGCTGCCTTTAAAAGATTCTAACGGGCTGGTTAAACTGGATGCAAACTTGTCAATTGCGGTGTTTTCGCCTAAAGTAGATTGTAATCGATCGCGCAAACAAGTTTCAATTGTTTTAATTTGACTGCGGAAACGAGTTGCAACTTCCGCAGAAAAATTGACTGTTGCAAAATGCGATCGATCTTCCAAATCAGCTAAGGGATGCTGCACGGAAAGTTTGGCAATATCGGCAGCAATAGCATCTATATCAATGAGCAAGCGATGGCGATCGTCCGAAAGAGTAAACGGGTTTTTGTCCTGCAAAATTTCTAAAATTTTGTCGAGCAAATCGCCGTAATCTACGGGAATTAAGCAGTCATCAGGCATTCGATTTTAGATTTTGGATTTTAGATTTGCGGATTGGAAGATTGAGGGATTTTAGATTTTATATTGGCAGATTGGCAGATTGGCAGATTGAGGAATTTTAGATGGGCAGATTATTAGATTGTTAGATTGGCAGATTGGGGATTGAAAAATTGGCAGATTGAGAGAATTACCAACTGTCAACTGTCAACTGAGGGCAGGCACGGGGGCACTCCCTCCGCTACGCTTCGCCCCTACCAACTGTCAACTGTCAACTATCAACTGTCAACTATTTACAATGCTTGAATCCACTCTTTTACTTGATATTCCGTCCAAACTCCATTTACCCAATACGGATCGGATTCAACTAACTGCCGCACACTTGCTTCGTCTGCGGCTTCGTAAAATTGCAAAAACTTTAGTTAAATCTTTGGTAGGTCCGATCGTAATTAATACTCCTGTTTCTTTTTGCTCGGCAAGCCCGGCTAAA
>JAAUPF010000279.1 GCA_012034575.1 Richelia sp. CSU_2_1
GGTTGAACCAAGTGCAGCCCAGGTTTCAGCAGTCGAAGTACCGACGGTTGAACCAAGTGCAGCCCAGGTTTCAGCAGTCGAAGTACCGGCTGTTGAACCAGTTGCAACAGCAGTTGAAATAGCTGCTGTCCACCAACTAGAAACTAATGCGAGTGGAGAAATGACTACATCAAACGAACCAGAAACAACCGTTATCATTACTGAAGTTTCTTCGGGAACTGAATCGGACAGTTCGATAGGTACAACAAAAGTTACCGTTACCGAAGAACCACCAAATCAGGCACAGCAGATCAAAGAACAAGTTATCTCAATTTTGTCGGAACTTCCCGCTTACATAGGCGGTTTTTACGAACAATATAAAAGTCCCCTGACAGTTGTCGGCGTAATTCTCGCCTCAATTATCTCTTTGAAAGTGCTGTTGGGCGTTGTAGACGAACTCAACGACATTCCGCTGCTAGCACCGACATTCGAGTTAATCGGCATCGGATATACTGTGTGGTTTGTCTACCGGTATTTGCTGCGATCTTCCAACAGGCAGCAATTAGGTCAAGAAATTCAAGCTTTGAAAGAACAAATTCTCGGCAAGAAATCCTAATTTTTTGCTAGCAAGTTGTTAATTTAAACCCGAGACTGACTGTTGCGTGAGTCTCGGGTTTTTAGCAGCCGATAAGTTGACAGTAGGTGCGCAACGCGCACCCTACATATAACCTATCTAGCCCGACAAATATTGCTGCTACCAGCATCAACTATCAAATCAGAATCCAACTGCAAATCTAAATCGGTGTCGGGATTAACAGCATACAAATCGACTTTATCTCGACCCAAAAACACTCCTACTAAACTGCCGATTCCCGCACCTCCGAGCACCTCTTCAGTCGCGATCGCCCGATCGCCCGTAACGCCCGCGATCGCAGCAGCCGCCGCCGCACCCAAAGCCGTATTTTTAATCAAATTGCCGACATTAATTCCGCGAGAAACGCTTTCCTTTTTGGTAATCAATTGGGAAGTCGCATTTAGGGGAATTCTCGTACCGTTAATGATGCTTAATTCTTGCGCTACAAACTGAACGCCGTTTGAGGTCGATCGCAATTCGCCGCTGATTTTCGAGCCTTCGGGTACTAATATTTTGCCGTTACTGTCAGTAATATTGTCAGCCACTGTTAGCGTTAAGGGAGATTTGTCGTTTGGGCCGAGCAAAATCTTGTCTTTGTTATACTCAACTGGAATAGAAGTACCGCCGGGAATTTTCACCGCTACATTTTGGCCGACATCAACTCTAGCAATGTAAGGAGAATTAATTGCTTGCGCTTGATTCGTACTGACTAATGCTTGATAGATAAAAGCAGCTACTTCCGCCCGCGTTGCCGATCTGTTGGGTTGGAGAGATTTCGGATTGGGATAGCTAACAACTAACTGTTTTTCAGTAGCAGCAGCAACGCTTTTGAGAGCATAGTTGGGGATATTATTCGCATCATTGTAGTAGCTGAGAACATCTTCAAAATTGCAAGTAGGTTCGTAACCCAATCCGTTATTTACAGCAACCGCAACTTGCACGCGGGGAATCTGTTGTTGGGGGCGGAAAATATTGCCGGGATAGCCCGCCATCCACTGCATTTCATAAGCTTCCGCGATCGCCCCCCGCGCCCAAAAATTCGAGGGAACATCTACAAAGTTGATAGCAGCGCGAGTTTTTGGCTTTCTCAAGGAACGGATCATCGCAGCAAATTCGGCTCTAGTAACAGGTGCATCCGGCCGAAAAGTACCGTCGGGAAATCCTTTAATAATTCCCCTTTCCGATAGTTCGTTAATAAAGTCTTTTGCCCAGTAGTTATTGTTAACATCGGAAAAAGCTGTTTGAGCAACAACTGGTGCGGGAACTAGCATCGGGGCTGCGGTACCGGCAACAGTCAAAAGCGCTAATACAACAGATGTGCCGGATTTAGTGCGGTGAAATACAGACATTTTTAGATTCTCCTATTTATTTATTGCTTTTGTTCGGGATTGTTCCTGGTGTTATTTACTAATTATTCGCTGGTTCGATCTTGGAGGAAGGGAAGTTACGGGATTTAAAAAAAATATTTATTTCGGTGCGGCGATTTTAAATGGCTTAAAATAGTTAAACTCCTTAAGTTCCTTATCTCCTCTAACTGACAGGTAGGCGCTAAATTACCAACAACCTGTAGGGGCGGGTTCGCGACAGACTTAAAAGATACAGACAATTTAAATAAACCCGCCCTAACCCCACGCGAGAATCATTGTCACTGAACTTGGCTTATCAAAAATCCAAGAGATTGGGAAGTCATTGCTTGACAGCATCAAGCCGATCGACAATAAAAATCATCACTACGAACATTTTTTATGTTAATCGATCGAACGCGATATCATTAAATCAAATTGAATATAATTAATTAAATCGAAAAATATCTATCTATTTGTTACTTATGAGCAATCTGACCTTTGCAACCGCCTCTCAACTAGCACGAATGATTCGCGATCGAGAAGTATCCGCGATCGAAGTTCTCGATGCTTACCTTGCTAAAATTAGCAAACACAACTCGAAACTAAATGCTATTTGCACGCTCGATGAAGAGAATGCCCGCGATCGAGCAAAACTTGCAGATGAAGCCCTAGCTAAAGGAGAAAACTGGGGTGCTTTGCATGGAGTTCCGATTACAATTAAGGACATTTTTGAAACAGCCGGACTTCGCACCACAGCAGGTTATATTCCCCTCAAAGATTACGTTCCGCAACAGGATGCAACTGCCGTTGCTAGATTGCGCGCAGCAGGTGCAGTCATTATTGGCAAAACCAATATGGCCGAATTAGCAGCCGATTATCAAAGCACAAATTCCCTATTTCCACGGGTTAACAATCCTTGGCATATCGATTTTACTCCCGGCGGCAGTTCGGGAGGTAGTGCTGCTGCTGTTGCCGCTGGACTTTCACCGTTGGATTTGGGCAACGATTTCGGCGGATCGGTGCGCCAACCCGCTCATTTTTGCGGTATTTATAGTTTAAAACCAACAGATCGTCGCATTTCTACAGCAGGGCAAATTCCTGAAGTTCCAGGAATGCCAATTTGCATCCGACAAATGATGACGGCGGGATGTTTTGCCCGATCGATCGCCGATATCCAACTCTGTTTTTCCTTAATTGCAGGTGCCGATTCGCGCCGTCCCGACGTGCCGCCCGTGCCGTTAGATGCGCCCTCTGGCAAGTCTTTGCAAAATCTCAAAATTGCTTGGATCGATGAATGGCCGGAAATTCCCGTTGCTTCCGAAATTCGAGATGCCATGCAATCAATTGCGCGCAAACTATCTGACACGGGTGTTCGAGTCGATCGCTGGCTGCCCAAAAACTTCGATGTTTCCCAAATACTCAATCTCTACGCGCGGATGGCAGCTTACCTCAATTCCTACGCGCAACCAAAAGATAAATATAACGTGCGTCGCAGTTTGGAATTGATTTTTCGCAGCGCCACTCAAGGCGACAAAGAATTGAAAAAATTGGGGGATTTTGGCAGCTTGTTACCCGAGATTTTTAATCCTAAATTGAAAGGATATTTCGAGACACTAACGGAACGCGATCGATTCGTAAGCTATATGGATGAAGCATTAGAACCGTGGGATGTTTGGCTAACTCCGGTTGCTGCAACTCCTGCATTTACTCACCGTCCCAGTTGGAATGCTGTGGAAATTGATGGTAAATCCTATCCTTATGGATTGGCAAACGGAGGTTACACGATACCCTTTAATTTGAGCGGACATCCTGCCGTTATAATTCCGATCGGACAAACTCAAAATGGTTTGCCAATAGGATTGCAAATTGTTGGCAAGCGGTGGTGCGAAATGGAATTATTTGCGATCGCTGCTGACATTGACAAAGTAGTTGGTAATTTGCAACATCCGCCCGGTTATTGAACGGTCGATCGAATCTGGGTAAATGATAGGGGCGATCGAACTTTTCGGCTAGAGAATCTGCAAACCGGGAAATGCGTTTAAGCAATATGCAAAAAGACACATTCTTTTGTATACTTAAGCGTGCAGCACTTGCGAGGGTAATTTGTGTGCCAATGCTTCAAGTTCAAGAAGCTTACTCTTTTTACAGAACTTACATTCTAGAATACAGTCGAGATAAAGCCGCAATTTACGGGCAGTATGGCTTTTCCCTGCAAGGAAGCGTAGGCTCAAAAGACTGGGAAGTATTTGCTGCAATTTTATTGAACGATCGAGCGAGAACGGGTAATGGAGCAGATTTGATCAACCATGAAGTTAAATCTGCTGTTATAGGAGGTAGCTTTGAGTACCAATACCATAGAAGTCGCGGGCTGAATAAATTAACTGATGATAGAGATGTAGACCACATTTTTGTTGCTAGGAGTGAAACTTATATGAATGTTGAAGTTTGGCTGGTAGAACGTAGCAAAATGGTTTCCATATTTGATAGATGGCTGCCCGAACTTCTGCAAAACTATGAAAACTTAGATAGACAAAGGTTCCGACGCTCAGTAACTTATGGTTTCGTCAGGAATCAAGGGGTGCGACTTCTAACAATTAGTAATGGAGAGCTAACGTATTTTCTGGAAGCGACATAACTAAAGGATTTAAAATATTTTCAGCAATCCAGGCAATAGCTGGTACGCAAACAGCATCACCAAACCCAGTCAAAGCTCGATCGATTTGTGATGGTATCGGATAATTATCCGGAACGCCCTGTAACCTTGCATATTCACGAGGTGTCATCAGGCGCATTCTAATAGTTCCTTGTCCGACTTTGACCAACATTTGCCGGCTGCTGCCACCTCTAGCTGTTCTTAAACAACCTGCAATACCATCTTTTCTAAGTTCTGCCCTTTGCTTGCCTTCACGCATCCGTCTGTACATCGTACAGTAAGAGTAAAATGGTAAAACCTGCAATTTTTTTAGATAGTTTAGATTGACAGGCGACATCATATTCAAATGACGCTGCACCTCTTCATGAAGCCACCAGCGATCGTCCTCATCTAATATATTTTCTACAACACAACTCAAATCAGTTGTCACCTTCTCAGGTAGGGGTGGAACTTCTACAAAATTCCAATCCAGATCGCGATTAGCAGCAACCGCTTTTTCAAGTGCTTTAGTTTTCAGTGAAGAAGAACGTCTGGCAAAAATTGATAGATTCCGATTTACTGTGGATGCCCGCACCCCGATCGCAAAAATTCTCGGTCTACTTTGAGGCACAAAATGGGCTGCATCGATCGCATAAACATCACAGGCATAGCCCAATCGATTCAACTCCCCAATTGCGATTCGGAAGTCTTGCCCGCTATTTGAAGTCAGCCAACCTGCCACATTTTCCAGCATTACAATGTGAGGTCTATTTGCTTGATTTTCAATAATTTGAGTGAAGCCCCAAAAAGCGCTAGAGTGTTGACCGCTAATACCATTCATGTTACCTGCTAAGGATAAATCGATGCAGGGAAATGAAGCAGTTGCTAGTAGCGTATTCGGAATGTCAGCATGGCAAATAGAAAAAATATCTTGAACTTTGTAATGCTTGTCTGCATCCTGAAAGTAGGCGGAGTACATCTCAAATTTGTCCTGTGCCCGATCGTTGGCGAAAACAATTTTCCAGCCATGATCGCTCTAGTCCCAATCTGACTAAACCAATTCCTGCAAAATACTCAGCACAGGTGAGATGTTTATGAGAGATATCTGTATCGCCGACACTTAGTATAATCTCGTGTTCGATCGTCGAAAGGGACATGGTTTTTGCGTTACTAAATATTTGGCAGAGATATCATAGCTATTGCTATAAAATCTCTGCATTTCCTCATACAGTGCCAGCCAGCAATTATCGCAACTAACTGCTAACTAATGACTGATACTGGCGATCGGCTCCCAACTAATCACATCTTCAAACAAAGATTGATAGCCGGCAACATTGGGGTGAATGCCGTCAGCAATTAAGCGCGATCGCCACCAATCATGACCGCGATGTATCCATTTATCAAAAATGTCTAAATAGGGAATTTCCCGCAACTGACAAGCTAATTTTGTTGCTTCCTTATACCGATACTGATCGGCATGACTGTAATACAAACAATCTTGAAAAGGCATTTTACTTTCATCAACCGGCACCATTCCCACAAATATCACCGGGCAAAGTTGCGTAGAAATATCTAACAAATGATCCAAAACAGTTTTAAAATGTTCAAAATCAGTGTAACTGCGACCGGTGGGCGATTGCACTCTTGCCGAATCGTTGAGCCCTACCGAAAGAATCATCGCATCCGGGACGCGATTTCTGAGCTCGCCACGGTGGCGGAATTCGTTTTCCAAGCGCTGGGAGACTTGATAAGCTCGATCGCCCCGCACTCCCAAATTGTAGAGTACGTGCCCCGGACTGTCGGGAAACATCCACTGCCGCCGCAGCCTTTCCACCCAGCCGCCGCCCACACCGTCGCCGAAACCGTAAATCAAGCTGTCCCCGAAAGCTACCAATTTCAAGGGATGGGGATTTTTGAAATGCAAGAGAGGAAAAGAATAGGCTGTCGCTGCCTGCATAAGCAATAATACTCAGTGAAGAATTTAGGAATTTTGGGATATTAAACTAAAATGTAACATTAGATAAAGTGGGTAGTCTCATGCTTAAGCGTCCAACTTTCGATTCAACTCAGCTAACCAGGCGCGCGGAAGACCTGATCAATGCTGCATCGAACCGCTATCGGATTACGGTGCAAGTGGCAAATCGCGCAAAGCGGCGGCGTTATGAAGATTTTGACAACATGGACGACCATCAAATGAAACCCGTGATGCGGGCGATATTTGAGATGTCGGACGAGCTGACGCAGCCGGAAATTATCGGAGATATCTAGGTTGAGGGATGGTGCGAGGGAGCGATCGCGCGCGAGTCGCAGTAAATTGCAGGTACGCAGCACCGATCGTCGGTGCCAATAAGCTGAAATCCTTGTATCTCTCGTTTTATCGGAATCTAGATCCCCTAATCCCCCTTAAAA
>JAAUPF010000280.1 GCA_012034575.1 Richelia sp. CSU_2_1
AGGAAGAAGGAAGAAGGAAGAAGGAAGAAGGAAGAGGGAAGAAGGAAGAGGGAAGAATAAAGAGGGAAGAATAAAGAGGGAAGAAGGAAGAAAAACAACTGTCAACTGTCAACTGTCAACTGTCAACTATTTAACCATCCATCGACAATCTACCCAGAGCCCCCCGCTGCATAGTAGTAAATCGCTGAGAATTGGGGAAGATTCCTTGACCTTGCAGTTCGGGAATCGGCGGTTTAACTTCCACTTTTACCAATCTCGCAGTACAGATAAAAACTGTTTGATCGTTTAAATGAAAAGTCAGCCAAGGTTGGTTTAACAAATTCAGCACTTCCTCTTGAAATTCTTGTGCCGGCATTGGAATAGTAAAGCTTTCCGTGTGACCTTCCACATAATGAAATGTCACTTGAGTTGTGTTCTCTTTATCGTGAGTTATCTTGCCAAATGAACCTGCGCGCATAAATCTTGCTCCCAAACTTTAAACTTGAAAAAAATTTAGAACTAAAGTAAAAATTTGAAGTTCTTAATTTTTTAACTTTCACCAGCGATACTAATATTACTTTCGATCGAGCGCAAAATCTCGATCGAGCTTAAAATTAGGGACGATCGATCGAACTGCCCAAAAAACAGTTAAACGCCGATCGCAGATGCTGGCATCGCACTCATTTTCTCTAAATCCAGAACTTTTGCCAAGTCTTCTGCATTCATTAAACCCCGTTCTAGCACGATTTGGCGCAAAGATTTGCCAGTTTCAAGGGATTCTTTGGCGACGGCGGCGGCGTTGAGATAGCCGATGTGAGTGTTGAGGGCGGTAACGAGGGCGAGACTGCCTTCTGCGTAAGCCAGACACCGATCGGCCTTAGCTTCTATTTTAGCAAGGCATTTGGTTGTCAGCGCGCTAATTGTATTGCCTAAAATCTCGATACTCTGAATCAAATTGTAAGCGATCAGGGGCATCATTACATTTAATTCTAATTGTCCGGCTTGGGCGGCAAGGGCGATCGCGCTGTCGTATCCCATGACTTGAAAGCATACCATCGATGTCATTTCTGCCATCACCGGATTGTATTTTCCCGGCATAATTGACGAACCGGGTTGCACGGGAGGCAGTTGAATTTCTTTGAAACCCGTTTTCGGTCCCGAGTCCATCAAACGCAAGTCGTGGGACATTTTAACGCAATCCTGAGCGAGATTTCGCAGCGCGCCGGAAACATTAACAAAGGGTGCCATGCTTTGCATTGCTGCCATTAAATGCGGGGCCGGTTTCAAGGAGTGGTCAATTAATTCTGACAGAATTTCAGCAACTTTTTTACAGTATTCAGGGTGAGTATTCAATCCCGTTCCTGCCGCGCTTCCCCCCAATCCCAAGAATGTCAAATCGTCGGATGCCCTGTCAATTCTCAAGGTATGTTCTCTAAGAATTTGCGCCCAAGCGCGGAAGGTTTCGCCGAGTCTAACGGGGACGGCATCTTGCAGGTGAGTGCGACCGGATTTGACGGTATTTTTGAATTGTTCGGCTTTGTTTTCTAAGGCGAAGATCGCATCGTACAAAGCCGGAAACAAAGTTCTTTCTAAAGCCAACAATCCGCCGATCCGAATCGCCGTCGGAATCACATCATTTGTCGATTGACCGTAGTTTACGTGGTCGTTGGGACTGACGCGATTGTAATTGCCTTTTTCATCACCTAAAATTTCTAAAGCGCGGTTGGAAAGAACTTCATTAACGTTCATGTGGTGGGAAGTTCCGGCACCTGCTTGATAGACATCGACTACAAATTGATCGCGCAATTTCCCCGCTAAAACTTCGTCGGCAGCTTGGATGATGGCTTGACCGATATCTTCAGGAATGCAGCCGAGTTTGCTGTTGGCGATCGCCGTTGCTTTTTTAATTATAATACAAGCATCGACGTAGGTTGATAAAGGTTTGATACCGCTAATGGGAAAGTTTTCCACGGCCCGCAGAGTTTGAATGCCGTAATAAACATTGGATGGGATTTGTTTTTCGCCCATTGAATCGCGTTCGGTGCGGTAGGTGATGGTTTGGTGTTCGCTCATATTGCCTTGTTGGTGAAGATCGGGAATCGGGTAATTTGTTTAATGCTGCTAGCTGCCACTGCTGCGTTACCGAACTTGCGGTTGCGGTAAATCGCAAGTCATGATTTTCAAGAATTATCTCACACTTCGAGTTAAATCTCAAAGTTCAAATCTTAAATAAAGATTATTTCCCGAGAATCTGGCAGTGCGATCGAGCTTTCAAACTCGATCGAACAAACAATTGCTAAGCTCAATTATAAAACTCGATCGAACTCACAAAAATCCTCAAATATCGAATTTAACATCTAAGATATAAAATCTAAAATTAAACTATTCCAGATTGAATTTGCTATAATCGTGAAAGCAAACTTATTTTTAAATAGTCGCAAGCTCAATGAATCAACCTGCAACAAAAATCAAAATCTCAGTAAATCTTTTAATCGTTGGCTTAAGCGCCTTAGCAATTTTTCCGGCAGCAGTCAAAGCTGCATCCAGCTATGTTCCCGCTATCTCTAATCAGGAAAAACCGGGAATTTTAATGAGTCAGCGCCAGCAACGAATTCAATTTAAACGCGGTGCTAGTTCGGCGGAGGTAAAAGGAGGAATACTGCGGGGCGAAGTCAAGATTTATTTGATTAACGCCAACAAAGGTCAAACTATGAATGTTGAGATTCAATCCGTTGAGGGCAACGCTGTTTTTAAAGTGATAGATCCGAATACAAATCCCTTAGCAGAAGGACAAAAAAGCTGGTCTGGGGAACTGCCGCAGAGGGGAGATTATCAAATAGTTGTCGGTAGCGAACGAGGAAACGCAGGTTACACTTTATCAGTTTCGATAAACTAATTTTAGGGTGCCTCTCTAAAATTTAGTTTGTGGCGGTGCCGATCGTCCTTCTAGAACAATTTTAAGCTAAAATCGATCGGTGAGAAGGGCGATCGATCGTCGCCAACAACGCAAATTAGCTATAATCCTAAAAGTTCTGATTCAGTCAACTTAAGCTGCGCGGTTGAAACCGCAGCTATACATACAAAACCTGCCTTCGCAGGTTTCAAGACTCGAGTTTTCCATTAGTCGGCGCAGGCCGACTTTGTTTGTGTAGCTGCGAATTCCATTCGCCAGGGCTTTGTTTATGTAGCTTTGAGATTGTTGAAAGTTGCGGGCGGCAATATTTATAACTCCTAATTCTTGATTTTTTTCCGTTCCATTGAATTGAGTAGTTGCGACAGATGCTGGTTGAGAATTGCATATCCCTGTTCGTTTAAGTGTAATTCATCCGAGCTATATTTCGGCAAGATATTACCCTGACTGTCCGCAAGAATCGGGAAAGTATCAAACACGATTGTTTTCTCTCCAGCTAATGTAGCGATGTCGGCATTCACTTCTTTAATTGCCGCACTTATTTTATCAGACCAAAATGGTTTTCGTTCGATCGGTACCTCTCCTACCGGAAAAATAGTAGTGACGATTGCCACTGCCCCTAAATTCCCAGATTCTGCGACAATTTGCCGAATATTTGCCTTACAATTGGCAACGATCGCATCCCTGCGATCGGGAAATAAAGCGATAGTTTTCAAATCGTTAACGCCAACTTGAATGATAATTATATTGGGTTTCAAAGGAGTTACATGAGCTGCAAATCTTTGGATTGTTTGAACCGATGTTTGAGAGCCAATTCCCCGATTAATAAATTCATATTCACCGATATTAGGCGGACTCCAAGATGCAGCCCTGGAATCACCAAAAAAGACTATGCGGGCGCGATCGGTCTTAGTAACTTGTTGCAGATTTGCAGGATATTCGTTCAAGCCAAAAGGATCTAAACGAGTTTGATTGACTTCAAGATAATACCGTTTAGCTCGACTGTAGAGAAGCATATTTAGAGCTATTGAACTTCCCAGCACTACTAATACAACAACGCTCAAAAAAACACTGCGTTTGTTCAATTTCATGTTTTAGAATTAAATAGCAATTTACCTTTACATTTTAGATCGTGTCGGGCGATTACCAGTAATAAAAATGCTGGTCGTGCGGGTACAAGTACGCTCTATGCCGACTGCTATATGCGGACTAAAGCCCACACTACAAACATTACTCAATTGCAGTAGATTTATGGGACGCGATATTAAGCGTTTTCCAGTAAATTTATTATAGGACGATCGCCCGAATTTTGTAACAAAAATTCAGATGCCAAATATCGTAAATTTGCTATAGTTGGTTTGCAAAAACAATTTTGAAGCGGGCGCATTACCAAAAATCATGCCGCGTTACCAATCTCTAGATGGTGTTGCTACCCTCCAACAGGCACTCGAAGGAATAATTGTTGACGATTTAAAAAAACTGAACGCACTGTTATCGGGCGATCGTAAATTAACTCGCAAAGCCGATCTGGTTGCTGCGATTAAACAGCAAATGCAGGGACTCAACCTCAAGCAAGTTTGGGAACAATTAGATGACCTACAAAAAGCAGCAGTAGCTGAAGTCATACACGGAGAAGACAGTCACTATCACGCTAATATGTTTAGGGCGAAATACGGAGAAGATCCCGACTGGGGAACCAGCGAACGTTATGGATATAACCGACAACCATCGCTACTCTGCTTGTTTATCCATAGAGGAACAATACCCTGCGATCTAGCAGAAGAATTGCTGAGATTCGTACCAGAACCACAAGCAACAACATTAAATCATGTTGGCGACACACTACCAAATAGTATTGAACTTCAAGTCGAAAAATACAGCTACAGTACGGGTGGAACGATCGTCGAAAAATGGGAAGTTCCTCTAACTGTTTGTGAAATGGAACTGGCAGCAACAAAGGATTTTACAGCAGTTTTGCGCTTGATTCAGTCTGGCAAAGTTTCAGTTAGCGAGAAAACCTTATTACCTGGTGTCGCAACTATGAAAGCGATCGCCTCTGTATTGCAGGGAGGTGAGTTTTATAATGACGAACAGCGCAAAGCAGTCTTTGAGAAAGATGACATATTATTATCATGCGAAATAGGTAACATTAAATCCTTTGCTTGGTGCGCGATCGTTCAAGCAAGTAAATTCGCCGAAATATCGGGTAAAAAGCTAGTTTTGACAAAAGCAGGACAAAAAGCTTTGCAAGAAACACCGGCCAAAGGTTTGCAAACAGCATGGCAGCGGTGGTTAAATACAAAAACTTTTGATGAATTTCGCCGCATTGATGCAATTAAAGGACAAACTGGCAGGGGCGCAAATGGCATGACAGATGTGACGTGGCGGAGAGATGCGATCGCGTTTATTCTAGCAGAATGTCCTGTAGGCAAATGGGTTATGTTCGGCGAATTCATTAGCCACACGCTGGCAACAGGGCATGGGTTTGAAGTGACGGAGGAACCCTACTATCTGTATATTTCTGAAGCTGGTTACGGAAATTTAGGAGATTTGGGAAATAGCGATTGTTATCTTTTAGAAGAACGATATACGCGCTGTCTGTTGTTTGAGTATGCTGCTACTTTAGGAATCATTGATGTTGCCTATGGCGATCCGACCTCGGTACCAAGCGATTATAGCGATCTTTGGGGAACCGACGATCTGGAATTTCTCAGTCGCTATGATGGCTTAATTGCTTTTCGCCTGACTGCTTTGGGGGCTTATTGTTTGGGTTTGACGGACAACTATTCTCCACCAACAATTCAGTTTAGTCAAACACTCCGCGTACTGCCAAATTTAGACATTATTGTGGCAGGAGAAAGCATCGCAACATCAGATGCGATCGTCCTCGATATTTTTGCTAAAAAAGTCTCAGATGTTGTGTGGCGGCTCGATCGATCCAAAATCTTTGCAGCTATCGAAAACGGATATTCACTAGCAGAATTTCAAGAAATTTTAGAGACAAGAAGCATCGAACCGCTACCGCAAACCGTACAGCAATTTCTGACGGATGTTGCAGAACGATCGAACAGTTTGCAAGACTTAGGAACTGTCAAGTTAATCGAATGTAAAAATGCTCATTTAGCATTGTTGATTGCCAATGATTCCCGTACCAAAAAATTCTGTCAGTTAGCGGGCGATCGCACTTTAGCAGATTTGCCCTTTAATTTGCGCGTTTATCAAAAAGAAGCAGCAGCAGCATTCTATCAAGATGGAGAGGTAAAAGGCGGTAGCGGGACGATCGTCCTACCCTGCGGGGCTGGTAAAACTATAGTCGGAATGTTAGCAATGAGTTTGGTCAAACAAAAGACTCTCATCCTCACCAGCAGTTTGACTTCAGTTCACCAATGGCGCAGGGAAATCTTAGACAAAACAAGTTTAACTGAAGATGCGATCGCCGAATACAGCAGCGCTACCAAACAAACGGCTGCTGTCACGCTATCGACTTATCAAATGCTGAGTTATCGATCGCATAAAGAAGATGAATTTCCGCATTTCGAGTTATTTAACTTGCAATCCTGGGGACTGATTATTTATGATGAAGTCCATCTATTACCTGCACCAATATTTCGGATTACGGCTGAATTACAAGCAAGACGCAGGCTAGGTTTAACTGCTACATTGATTCGCGAAGACGGGAAAGAAGGCGATGTATTTACATTAATTGGTCCGAAACGCTATGACGTACCTTGGCGCGAATTGGAAGGACAGGGATTTATTGCCACTGCCAATTGTACCGAAATCCGGATCGCCCAAAATGAAGCGGAAAAAATGGCCTATGCCCTCGCACCCCGCCGCCAACAATTTCGGATTGCTGCGGAAAATCCGGCTAAATTGGAAACAGTACAAAGTTTATTGCAAAAAGAAGCGGGACATCGCATTTTAATCATTGGTGAATATCTGGAACAATTGGATGCGATCGCCCAAGTTACTCAATTGCCGCTGATTACAGGTAAAATGAAACAAAAAGAGCGCGATCGACTGTACGAAGCATTTCGCCACAAAGAAATTCCCGGATTAATTCTATCTCGCGTGGGCAATTTTGCCGTCGATTTACCCG
>JAAUPF010000281.1 GCA_012034575.1 Richelia sp. CSU_2_1
CGTGAGTCGGTTCGATCGTCCGTGAGTCGGTTCGATCGTCCGTGAGTCGGTTCGATCGTCCGTGAGTTGGTTCGATCGACCGTTAGTTGGTTCGATCGCCTGTTAGTCGCTTCGATCGATTACTAACTCTTTTAAGATACAAGGGGCGGGTTCGCCAACCATATTCTGGTAAACCGACCTGAAGGCAACGAGCTATTTTGTAGCTTGAGGGCTATTGAAAGCCCCCGCTATATCGGTACTCCGATTAGCGGTGGGTAGTTTACGTTGTCTTCTTCTTACTCGCCGCAGCAGTCGTCGCCTTTTTAGCAGTGGTTTTCTTCGCCGCAGTCTCCGACTTCTTAGCAGTGGTTTTCTTCGCCGCAGTCTTCTCAGTTGCAGTCTCTGATTTCGCCGCAGTTTTGGTTGACTTCTTCGACTTGCTGCTAGATTTGCCACCGCCCGCCGCTTCCTTCGCTGCTAACAAATCCAGCGCTTTTTGCAAGGTGAAATTCTCCAGAGATTCATCCTTAGCCAAAGAAGCATTGAGTTCGCCGTGTTTCACGTAGGGGCCGTAGCGGCCGTCGTAAACATTGATCGGTTCTCCCGACTCTGGATGCGTACCCAATTCTTTCAAAGGCGTTGCTGATTTGTTGCGGCCGCGGGCGGCTTTCGGCTGCGCTAACAATTCTAAAGCTCGATCGAGCGTTATCGTCAACACATCATCCGGCGGCTTGATCGATCGATAATCCTTACCAACCTTACCTTGGTCGTGCACGACATAGGGCCCGTACATCCCCAAATTAGCTTGCACTTTTGCCCCCGTTTCTGGGTGATTTCCCAACAACCGAGGTAAAGTTAACAAACTCACCGCCATCTCTAGGGTGACGCTATCTTTATCCACCCCTTTCGGTAAAGAAGACCGCTTCGGTTTCTTGTTCGTGTCCGTAACTTCACCCAATTGAACGTAAGGGCCGTAATTGCCAACTAACACAAAAATCGGTTCCCCAGTTTCCGGGTGCAGGCCCAATTTTTCCGGTCCTTCGGTTTTTTGCTTGAGCAAAAATTCTACTTTTTCCGGGTCTAAATCGGCAGGCATCAAATCTTGAGGAATCGATGCTTTAAGCAAACCTTCTTCGGTTTCCGCTTCCAAGTAAGCGCCGTATTTGCCGATACACACTTTGGCGAATATATTCTCCAATTCCACAGTGCGCGCTACTTTCGGATCGATTTGAGTTTCCTGTGCTTCTATTTGAGTTGCGAGTCCGGTTTCTCCTGTATAAAACTTTTGCAAATACGGCAGCCATTTCGCCTCGCCGGTGGCAATTTCATCGAGGGTTTGTTCCATCCTGGAAGTAAAACTCGTGTCTACTAAATCGGGAAAATGGTTTTCCAATAAAGTAGTGACGGCGAAAGCTGTGAATGTGGGAAATAGGGCGTTAGCAACTAATTTTGCGTATCCTCGATCGACTATTGTGCCGATAATACTTGCATAGGTACTCGGACGGCCGACGCCTTCGCTTTCCAAGGTTTTCACCAGGGAAGCTTCGGTATAGCGGGCGGGAGGTTGAGTTTCGTGTCCGATCGCCTCTAAATCCTTACAATTAGGCTTATCCCCAACTTTCAGTGTTGGCAAAATTACCTCCTGGTCTTCCAACGCCGCATCCGGATCGTCGGAACCCTCTACGTAAGCGCGTAAAAAGCCGGGAAAATCGATGCGTTTGCCACTAGAACGGAAACCGGCATCTTCCACCAAAGTCATCACCGTAATGTGAGTTTGGCGCGAATCTGCCATTTGCGAAGCCACAGTCCGCTTCCAAATCAAATCGTAAAGGCGAAAATCCACGCCTTCCAATCCGGTTTGCTGCGGCGTCCGAAAAGTGCTGCCGGCGGGGCGGATTGCTTCGTGGGCTTCCTGAGCTCCTTTGCTTTTCGTCGTGTATTTGCGCGGTTGGGGGCTGAGGTATTCGTTGCCGTAAAGTTCCTGCACGCAACTGCGGGCGGCGGCGATCGCCTGTTCGGACAAATGCACCGAATCCGTCCGCATATAGGTGATAAAACCGCGTTCGTAGAGACTTTGGGCAATTCGCATGGTTTCCCGCGCGCCCAGCCTCAGCTTGCGGTTAGCTTCCTGCTGCAAAGTCGAGGTCGTAAACGGCGGTGAGGGTTTGCGAGTGACCGGCCGTTCTTCGATATTTGTAACAGTCCAAGGCTTGTTTTGAATGCGTTCCAGTAAAGCCCGGGCTTCTTCTTCGTTTAGCAAAAGTACGCGCCGCCCTGCGATAATTTGCCCGGTATTTTCATCAAAATCGCTGCCGTTAGCAACTTTTACATTGGCAACAGTTACCAGTTTCGCGTCAAAGGAAATTTTGTCCTTTTCTAAAAGCGCTTTCAAATCCCAATAACTACCTTGGCGGAAGGCGCGGCGTTCCCGTTCCCGGCGCACCAAAAGGCGTACAGCGACTGACTGCACGCGCCCTGCAGACAAACCAAAAGCAATTTTCTTCCACAGTAGCGGAGAAAGTTTGTAACCGACGAGTCGATCGAGAATCCGGCGGGTTTCTTGAGCTCGCACCACCCTGTCGTCAATTTGGCGGCAGTGATTTAAAGCATCGCGGATGGCTTCGCGGGTGATTTCGTGAAACACCATCCGCTTGATGGGAACTTTCGGCTTGAGAAGTTGCAGCAAATGCCAGGAAATGCTTTCGCCTTCGCGGTCTTCGTCAGTAGCTAGAATCAGTTCTGTAGCTTCTTTGAGGGCATCTTTAAGTTCTTTAACTATCTTCTTTTTATCTTTCGGGACAACGTAGAGGGGTTCAAAGTCTG
This sequence comes from Richelia sp. CSU_2_1, assembly GCA_012034575.1. Lineage (GTDB taxonomy): Bacteria > Cyanobacteriota > Cyanobacteriia > Cyanobacteriales > Microcoleaceae > Microcoleus. The sequence continues at coordinate 2,803 of JAAUPF010000281.1, forward strand.
CTTCCACGTTTACGCCTAGTTGCGCCCACTTTTCTCCTTTAACGGCTTCTGGTATTTCATCAGCCGAGGATGGGAGGTCGCGGACGTGCCCCATTGATGCCTCTACGCGGTAGGTGGAGGGCAGGAAGTTGCGAATAGTACGGGCTTTGGTGGGAGATTCGACGATGACTAAGGTTGACATGGCATCTTTTTTATAAATATGGATGGCAGCCCAGCTAGAGGGTCTAATTTAGATAGTCTCGGTCAAATGTCAAGGCTTGTGGGAACTTAGGGCGATTATTTTCAAATTACCTTAATTTTTAAGTTACTGCCTGACGGTGTTGCGCGATCGGGTCGCAGGTGACAAGGTGGTGTGATTTTACTGCTTTTGGGGCCGAGGGGGCGAATCGCGTCTCCTACAAGATGCACCGGAGGTCTGAACTGACTGTAGCAGAATTGTCGGTAATTTGATGCTGAGACTGCTGAACGAGACGATTTTAGATTTTAGATTGGGAATGGGTAATCGGTAATCGGTAATTGTCAACTGTCAACTGTCAACTGTCAACTGTCAACTCTTTTTTTATGACTTTTGAATTCGACCATCTATTCATTTTTACTGATGTTGGTGCGATCGAGGCCGATCGTCTGTTATCCTTCGGTTTAGTTGAAGGTTCATCTCGCGTTCATCGCGGACAAGGTACAACCAATCGTTGTTTCTTTTTCCACAACGCGATGTTGGAATTGTTGTGGGTTTACGATCCAGAGGAGGCGCAGTCCGATCGCATTTATCTTACTCGTCTTTGGGAACGATCGCGCGATCGAAGTAATGGTGCCTGTCCGTTTGGAATTTGTTTGCGATCGACTGGAGAGTCTGATGGTACAATTGCATTTTCTAGTTGGGCCTATCAGCCGCCTTATTTACCAGAAAATGTGAGTATTGCAGTAGGAACAAACAGCGAAATTTTGACTGAACCGATGCTGTTCCAAATTCCCTGGGGCAAACGTCCAGATACATATTCGGGTGAAAAGTCGCAACCTCTAAATCACAGCATTGGTTTTCGCGAAATTACTCGTGTAGAATTAGTCACTCCTGCTGCAAATAATCCGTCCCCAGAATTGCAAGCAGTAATTGCTACAAATCAGCTCAAAATGCGACTGGGTTCGGAGTATTGTATAGAACTTGGTTTTGATGGAGAAGTGCAGGGACAACAAGCAGATTTTAGGCCTGAATTGCCGCTGATTTTATGTTGGTAATCTGAATTCGCTGTGACTCGGCAGTTGCAACCGATGCAGGAGATGCAAAATCAAATGAGTTATCGCGTTGCAATTTTTACCCTTGGTAACTGATACTAAATTCGGGTTTTTTACCCATTTATAAGGATTGGGAACGTAGGGTGCGTCGCTCGTTTAATCTTGGTTTATAACGAGAATTTGTCGGGGCGACGCACCATACAACTGAATAACGGGGATGAACAAACCAGATTTGGTATGATACGATATTCGTTCGATCGCCCGAGATTGAAATGCCTGAACCTATCGATTTTATCATAGTGCGATTGCGGTCGATCGCTCGGATGCGATCTTAGCTCGCGTCCGGTCAATTATATAATAAAAACCGTTCGTAGTTCGGACTAAAGTCCGCACTACGAAAATTATCTAAAATCTAAAATTCCGAGAATGATTTCTATAAGCTTTCGGCGTTATGCCCGCCAACTGTCGAAATTGTTTGCTTAAATGACTGTGACTGTTGAACCCGCACATTGTCGCAATTTCGACGATCGAGCGATCGGTTTGTTTCAATAAATGCTTCGCTTTCTCAACTCTTTGCTGGAGCAAATATTGATAGGGAGGAATGCCGATCGACTGTTTGAACATATGGCTGAAATGAAATTGACTCATCCCCAATAACGCTGCTAAATCTGCAAGTTTGATATCTCGATCGAGATGCTCGTTAATGTATTCCAAAACTCGATTTAAATGGCGCTGCGATAAACCGCATTCATAAATTCGCAGGTGAGGTTTAGCAGTAGCATACTGCCTGAGTAAATGCAAAGCTAAAATATTTGACAGCGATTCAACATACAGCCTGCCGCCTAAATTTTCTTGTTGAATTTCCGAGAACAACATCAGGGCGATCGACTCAATTTGCGGGTCGCGCGTTTTAAATTCCGGAATTAATTCAAGTTTTTCATGATTTTTGTGGCTGCTTTCCCGAGCAACATTTTGCAAGAAACTCGTGGCAAGGCGAATTTGCAAATAGCTGTCCTCCCGATCCCAACGGGCAAAAAATGGCATTTTAGCAGGCGTTATCGTAATATCGCCTTTCCCGAATAAACCCGTGTAAGTTTTGCCTTCTTGGATTTGCACCAAGCGCACGGGATGGGGTGTTAGAGACAAACAAATTACGTGTTCGCCGCTGTATTGAAAGCTGCCCTCTCCCGGAGGAGGTTGGAATTGCTCGATCTGAATGTTTTCCCAACCCCGATTTTGACTCGATAAGACGGGCAAACAGTCGCATTCAATTTGTTGGGGGACAGTTGGTTTCATCATGCAAATCCGATCGGTCTGATTTTGTTTGGATTAATTTTTTTAAGCGATCGAGCTTATTTCGAGAAATTTTGTTTGATGGTAAAACGATCGGTAATAAAAAGGTTCGTAGTGAGAACTTCAGTTCTCTGATGTAGAGGACTAAAGTCCTCACTACAAACCAATCTTAAATTATAGTCATTTGGGCAGGGATGATGTTAATGCTGAACTTCGCGCAGCCGCCGATCGAGAAATCGACGTTCGCTATCATTTGTAACTAGCGCCAATGCTCGCTCATAGCTTTGTGCGGCTTCTGCAGATGCTCCGATACGGCGCAACAAATCGGCCCGCGCGGCATGAAACAGGTGGTAGCTGTCGAGTTCGGGACCGATCGCATCAAGAAGCGCGATCGCAGTCTGCGGGCCCTCTACCATTGCGATCGCCACTGCTCGATTCAGCGACACTATCGGTGAAGGCTGAAGGCGTTCGAGCAAATTGTAGAGTCCGACGATCTGCGGCCAGTCAGTCTCTTCGGCCCGGGCTGCCCGACAGTGCAATGCCGCGATCGCAGCTTGCACAGCAAACGGCCCGGGCGCACCGCGCAATGCTTCCTTGACGAGCGGCAGCGCTTCGACAATCTGCTGCCTGTTCCAGCGACTGCGATCTTGTTCTTCAAGCAAAATCAGGTCGCCAGACTCATCCAGACGCGCCTCGCGCCGCGAGTCGTGCAGCAACATCAGAGCAAGCAGAGCAGTCACTTCTGCGGGCGGTTGCGGTTGCATCAACATCCTCACCAATCGCCCCAGCCGGATCGCTTCAGCGCAGAGATCGGCTCTCACTATAGTCTTGCCGTGCGTTGCCGCATAGCCTTCGTTGAAGATGAGATAGATCGCCGTCAGCACCGCCTCCACTCGATCGGGCAGATCGTTCGTGTCCGGCACTTTGTAGGGAATGCCCGCATCGCGGATCTTGCGCTTGGCGCGAACCAGTCGCTGCGCCATCGTCGCCACCGGCACGAGAAATGCCCGTGCGATCTCATCCGTCTCCAAACCGCCCAACAGGCGCAGCGTCAAAGCGACCTGAGCCTCGATCGCCAGCGCGGGGTGGCAGCAGGTAAAAATCAACCGCAATCGATCGTCCGGGATTTCGTTGGTGTCGGAAATCGGCTCATCGACAGTCTCGATCGACTCTGAGGCAGCATACACTTCCAGTTTTTCGGCGAGTCGCGTCCGGCGTCTGAGGCGATCGATCGCCTTAAATCGAGCAGTCTTAATCAGCCACGCGCGCGGGAGATCGGGGATTCCGGCAGTTGGCCACTGATTCACAGCAGCCGTAAAGGCTTCCTGCGCGGCCTCTTCAGCTACGTCGAAATCCCCAACCATCCCGATTAAAGTGGCGACGATCCGACCCCAATCAGATCGGTAAACGGATTCAAGGGCTAGGGTTACGTCTGCTTTTGCGTTTGAAATCATAACCTGACGAGCAAAAATTTCTGGCGAGGTGTCGATTTGGGCGATCGCCTTTCGACTTACTTACACAAGCAAACAACGGAGGCAAAGCTCGATCGTAACCTGAAGAGCAAAAATTTTGGCGGG
>JAAUPF010000282.1 GCA_012034575.1 Richelia sp. CSU_2_1
TGCTGTCAAGACATATCGATCGCCAAGCACTTTAATAGTTGACAGTTGACAGTTGACAGTTGACAGGTAGGGCGAAGCGAGCGAGGGTGCCCCGTGCCCGCCCTCTTCGTTGACAGTTGACAGTTGACAGTTAGATTGTATCCGTAAAATGGTTGTACATATCTGTAGGGGTGAAGCATAAGCCCTTCGGGCAGGCAACGCCTTCGGGCGATAATATCTGCAATAAATTTCAGGCTCCCTACCCGAATGCTTCACCCGGAGGGCTGCGCGATCGATTACCAATTACCAATTCCCAATTCCCAATTCTCGATTACCAATTACCAATTACCACTTACCAATTCCCAATTCCAAATTCCCAATTCCCAATAAAATGAGCAATAAATTATGGCGAATAAGCTCGATCGCCCTTATCTCTCTCTCTCTTAATTAGCTGTTGTTTCAGCTTCTGGAACCCTCCGACACACGCAGCTCAAAAATCGCAATTATTGGCTTTTATCGCCCTGCAAAAGCGCGGCAGCGAGGCGAGAAGCAGTTTATTTGCGATCGCAGCAGACGGTTCCGCCCGACGGGAACTTACCCCAAATATAGAAGCTAGTTCCACTTTAGTTTGGTCGCCAAACGGCCGGCGATTGGCTTTCGTTAGCGGCGACACCGATATCTATACAGTCAACGCCGATGGTTCCCGATTAACCAAACAGTTTGCTGGGGAATTTTGCAAAGCAACTAATTTTACAATTGCTTGGTTTTCTGACAGCCAAAAACTGACTTTTGCGCGATCGTGCGACGGTTCAACCTCGGATTCTTCCGGCAGTCAATCACTTTATCTCAGCGATACTTCCGGCGTTAAAGGAACTAAATTAATCCGCACTTGGGAAGCAGGGGGATATCCAGCCAAAACAGAAATCTCATCGGAATTTTACCTGTCGCCGGACGGCCAGCAGGTAGCTTTTGTGAAAGATAAAAATATCTACAAAATGAATGCTGACGGTTCGGAAATGATGAAATTAACTAAATCTCCCAACGAGTACGCATCCGGCGGCAGCAAACTTGTTTGGTCGCCCGATCGCACTAAAATAGCTTTCTTTGTTGGCACTTATCCCCAACAACAAATTTACACGATCGACTCCAACGGCAATAACCTCAAAAATTTAACTAACAACCCGCAAAATAGAGTTTACAGCGTCGATTTATTTTGGTCGCCAGATAGCAGCCAGATTGCTTATTATTACAACAAGCCTGGGAGTTTAGACGGCACGCAGCAAGATATTTACCTGCTTGATGCCAACCGGGTAACAAGCAAAAATCTCACCCAAAAACCGCAAAACTACGATTTACTTTCTTGGTCGCCGGATGGCAACTCGATCGCTTTTACAGTGGGCGACTCTGACGATCGAAAAATTTATATAATTAATACTGAAACTGCAAAAATTATTCAACTAGGCGCGCAATTGCAATTGTCGGCGATCGATCGATTGGCTTGGTCTGCTGACAGTCAAAAAATTGCTTTTGCTGTTAACGATATTCCCAATGACAAAAGCTATTTATATGCGGTCGATCGCGACGGTTCGGGATTGACTGAATTGACGGGTCGAGATTTGTATACCAGCAATCCAATTTGGCAACCGCAGTAATTTAGGGAATAGTTGATAGTTGACAGTTGACAGTTGATTAATTACTACTGACTGCTGACTGCTGACTGGGGACATCGCACTTCCGAGGATACAGCGAGAACAGATTTCACAACTAACTGCAAATAATTAGCAATTATTTTACAATCTAGCCGATCGCCCTCTCTCCCGCTATCAGCCGAAGCTACTGCCATGCCTTGAATTCAGGCTGCGATCGTCACCTGCAAACCCGCCACAGCAACTTTTTGTAACAAATCTTAATCTTAATTTCTTGACAATAAATCTGATTTTCGTGGTAGCTTATTGAGTATTAATTGCAATAAGTACAGGAAGTTAACAGTACCTGGAGGTCAATTACCGTGACAGCAGCAGCAATAGTGTGCGCGTCAGTCGATCGGATCGCAGGCGGACAACCCGCGTACAGCCACGAAGTGATGAGTTTGGGTGCAAATTCAGCAATGCCCGATCTCAACGATTCTCAAGATGTAACCGTAACCGTCTTAGAAGGGCTGGGAAGTCTTGTTGTGGGCGATAGAACAGTTACTTTAACACCGGGAGTATTTGTGTTTGTACCTGCTGGGATATCGCGGGCCATAAAAGTAGAAACAACCCTGAATCTTTTAATGATTCGCTGCGATTCAGATCCCGATACAAACGAGTCAGCTTGGTTGATGAATTTTCAAATCTAAGCAGATGAAAAAACAGTGTCCTTGCTGTTCTGACTCTATAATTTCTCAGGTTAGCCACCGCCGTGCGTACTGGTTTTGCTTGAATTGAAGGCAAGAAATGCCAAATCCTGACTCAAAACAAATAAGCCTCAAACAATATCAAATTTCACCTTCGGAGTAACAATGTCGAAATCAATTGGTCTTTTCTACGGCACCACAACTGGTAAAACTGAGTCTGTAGCTGAAATAGTTCGAGATGAATTTGGCGGCGATACAGTAACTTTGCACGATATCGGTAGCGCTGAAAATGATGATTTTGCCGAATATGAATGTCTGATTATCGCTTGTCCGACTTGGAACATCGGCGAACTGCAAAGCGATTGGGAAGGTTTTTTCCCGGAACTTGACAGTATTGATTTTAGCGGGAAAAAAGTAGCTTATTTGGGAACAGGCGACCAAGAAGGCTACCCAGATAATTTTATGGATGCAATGGGAATTTTAGCTGAGAAGATCCAAGAACAGGGCGGCGAAACAGTCGGTTATTGGCCGACTGACGGCTATGATTTCAATGAATCTAAAGCCGTAGTTAATGGCAAGTTTATGGGCTTGGCTATTGATGAAGACAACCAGTCAGACCTGACAGAATCGCGAGTCAAGAGTTGGGTATCTCAGCTCAAAAAAGAATTCGGAATTTAAGATTTCTGCCTGACGCACAGACTTTCAGAAATCGGGTTTTTTTGTGTATTTTTTCATTTAAATTATGATATTATTCGCAGAAACCCGGTTTCTTTGCGTAATTGCTAAAGATTAACCGATCGCGAGCTGGAGAGTCTCACACTATCAACTATCAAATGAAGGAAGAAGGAAGAAGGAAGAAGGAAGTTCTAAGTTTTGAGTTTTGAATTAAGAACTATTTTTAACTCAAAACTCAAAACTCAAAATTCAAAACTCTTTACAAATTACCCATTCCCCATTCCCCATTGCCCACAGTAAACTATCAAATATCAACTATTAATGATGCGGTTAATTAAAAAATAATTAATTTTGGGTACGATCTACTTAATAATGATATAATCAATTTTAATAAGATGGGCATCTACAGCATTACACTAAAAATTAAGTAAACTAAAAATTGATGATTTTTAATTCAGATGATGTACTGTGGCTGAGTGTCAGTCCGAGTTTGCAATGCTTCGATCGCCCTCTTCTTAACTACTTAAGTCAATACGTACCAGTGTCGCTGTGGGAATACCAACAAACTCAGGACGAAGCTTGTTCTTTGGACAGTGCCGTTAAACTGCTGCACGACTATTTAAAACAGCGCGATCGACCGATTCATCTAATAGGACACAGTACCAGCGGACTAATTGGTTTAATTTATGCCCGCCGCTATCCTGAAAAAGTAAGTTCTTTGGGGCTGTTGGCTGTCGGCTTGCCATCGGTTATTAACTGGCAAGCTCATTACTACACGCATCTGGCAGCTTTTCCTTGGACGCGCCAACAAGTTTTGACTCAAATGGTCGGCGATATGTTAGGATTAAAAAATCCGCAAATTCATAAAAGATTTATTTCTTATTTTGAATACGATTTAGCATTTTCTCCTTCACCTCATTCCTTATTTAAGAAAGTTGATTTATCCGATCGACCTCTGGAAATGCCTTTGTTAATATGCAGCAGCAAAACTGATTTTGTGGTGTCTCCTATCGTCGTCAGCCGCTGGTTTGAATTTATGAAACAAGGCGATCGGCTGTGGGAATGTCCAGAGGGCAGGCATTTTTTTCATCACTTTTACCCGCAGCAAGTTGGAGAAGAAATACTTCATTTCTGGCAGTCTTTATCCAGGAAGAAAACAATTTTCAATTTGAGATTTCAGATGTGAGATTTTATAGCAGGAGGCAGGAGACAGAAACCGGGTTTTTGGCCTCAAGTGCGTCCAAGGCGATCGCAGAATAAGCACGATCGCCTGCAATTAAGTTGCCACAAGGACATTTATTAAAAAATATATTAAAATAAACTAATGAGAATTAGTTGCATTAAATTATGGACACAAATCAACACCAGAGCGATCGCGCCAACATATCTGAGAAGTGGCAGCTTTACTCCCGATTACCCCTAAGCTTCAAAATCATCCTGCCCTTCTTAGGAGTATCTATCACTTGGTTGCTGTTGGTAATGCACACAGTCAAAATCGGATTTGCTAACAGCCTCGAAGCAGGGCTGCGGAAGGATGTTGACAACCAAGCAGCTTTCGCCGTGCGAGACTTCAAAAATCGATCGAGCCAACTGACAAAGCAAGCGAAACTGCTAGCTGAAGAACCCGAAGTTATTCGCGCTATAGAAGAAAAAGATACCGACATTTTGCGCCAAGACATATTGTCTTTACAAACAAATTTCCAACTAGATTTAGTCAAAGTAGTCAACGCGCGGGGCGATATAGTAGCAGAGTTGCTAGAGCAAACACTTGCAGATCGGATTTTGAATACTCGCGAATCGATAAATCTAGCACTTAACGGTCAAGAAAAGTCTAGTTTCGCCAGCATAGACGGCAAGCCGCAAGCTTTGTTAATTGGATTTGCACCGATTAGAGACAACAACAACAACGTAATTGGTGGCGCAATACTCGGTTACTTAGTAACAGACGAACAATTAAAGCAAATTAGCATTGATATCAACAGTCAAAACTACTTTGCTGTCCTGCGATCGGGAGAATTAATTGCTACTAACTTCCCAGAAATTCGCTCTAAATCTTGGCAAATACCCGAGAAACAAGCAGGAACAATTCAAATTGATTTCTCTGGTCGTTCCTACATGATGAAAATGGTAGCACTATCAGACAATGGCGACGTACAAGTAGCGGTATTCACCCCAAGAGCTGAGGTCCAGAAAACGCAATTAATTTTATCTCGCAATCTAGATAGTTTTTTTATAGGAGGAGTCATTCTCGCTGCTGTTGTCGGTGCTGTAGTAGCCAGAAAGATAGCCAAACCAATTCTCGATCTAACTCAAAACGTGAATTGGATGGCAACAAATCAATACTTTTCCAGTAAATTACCGATTCCTGCCGGTTATGAAGTCGGCCAACTAGCTAAAGCTTTTAACTTTACGATCGAACAAGTAGAAAAGCGCGATCGCGAGCTCAATTCGCAATTGCACCAACTGCAACAAGCACTGCACGACTTAAAAACCACTCAAACCCAACTTATTCAAGCCGAAAAAATGTCGAGTTTGGGCATGATGATGGCGGGGATAGCTCACGAAATTAACAACCCAGTTAACTTTATTTACGGCAATCTCTGTCATGCCGATCGATACACCAAAGATTTGCTTAAACTTATAGAAGTTTATCAGCAAGAATATCCGCATCACAACCAGCAGATTCAAAACTGCATTGAAGAAATAGAACTCGAGTTTTTAGCAGAAGACTTAGAAAAATTGCTATCTTCTATGCAAATGGGAACCGAGAGAATTCAGCAAATTGTTTTATCGATGCGCAACTTCTCCAGGTTGGATGAAGCCGACATGAAACCAGTTGACATCCACGAAGGAATTAACAGCACTCTGTTAATTTTAAACAGCAAACTTAAAAACAGTATTACCCTCATTAAAAGCTATGGAAAATTGCCTTTGGTTGAATGCTATCCCTCGCAATTAAACCAGGTATTTATGAATATTATAGCCAATGCTGCCGACGCACTGTTGGGCAATCCAATTCTGCGCGACAAACAGATTAAAATTGCTACGGAAGTAGTAGGAAAAACTCATGTAGCTGTCAAAATCAAAGATAACGGTACTGGCATCGAGCCTGATGTACTTAAAAGGTTGTTCGATCCTTTCTTTACTACTAAACCCGTAGGTAAAGGCACTGGTTTGGGGCTGTCAATTTCTTACCAAATTATTGAGAAACATCGCGGTAAAATCGAGGTAAAATCCGCCTTAGGAAAAGGAGCTGAGTTTGCTATTTATCTACCCGTAAAACAATCCTCAAATAAAGATTTAGTTGCTGCTGGAATTGGGGAAAATAGTAGATCGTAAAGTCAGATCGACCCGATAGATCGTACATTTTATAACTTTCCGTTTATTGGGTTTGTCAATGAATTTTTTTTAATGAACCGATCCAGAGTGCAGAGAGAGGGGGGGGAGATTTGAGGTAGCCGGCTGAATTGACCGATCGAACTTAATGGCAATTTAAAGATACTGATTCTGCTGCAGGAGTCGCTCGATCGGCATTTACCCACACGTAAATCTCGGTAGCATCGTCGCTGCAACTGCAACATCCGCCGCATTTTTTTGCTTCCGGCATTTTGCTGATGCGGCCTTTGCGAACCAGGCGATCGAGCATTCGGCGCAAAGCATCGCCATCCGTGCGGAAATGAAGTTTTAAATCGGCGATCGAAGCTCTTTTGTTTGCGGCAATAAATTGTTGAATTTCGCTTAAAATCATGATTTTTCCGTTGAGTTAAAATGTGCTTGTCATTGGCGGTGCGATCGTAATTTTTAAACTACTCCACCAGATTCGACATCCCCCTAAATCCCCCTTAAAAAGGGGGACTTTGAGAGTCTTGCCTCCCCCCTTTTAAGGGATCTTTGGCTTCTTA
>JAAUPF010000283.1 GCA_012034575.1 Richelia sp. CSU_2_1
CTGTTTTACTGTCACAGCCGAAGGTTGCTGAATCCTCCAAAACTGTATAAACTTCCCACTCATCACCGTCTGGTTCTTGAATCCAAACTTTGTCTTGCAAGGCATAACAGCAAGTTGTCTGGTTTTGAGATCTTACTTTTAAATTAGCTTGCTTGAGGCGATCGATCGCTGTTGCAACTTCTTCTGATGACTCCACTTCAATCCCCAAGTGGTTCAACTTCTCAGTCGCTGCGGGATTTTCAAACAACACCAATTTCAAAGGTGGTTCAGCAATGGCAAAGTTGGCATAACCCGGACGGCGTTTAGCTGGATTGGTTCCAAATAATTTGCTGTAAAACTCAACAGCAGTATCCATGTCGCTGACATTCAGCGCTAGTTGTACGCGAGACATAATTGAGTCGCTCCTAATATTGATGAACATCTATATTGATTGATGCCTATATTTTGACAAACCATATTGATGTATGTCAATATAAAAAATATGAAGTTATCTAAACCTGTTGGATCTTGCTGCTCTCCCTTGCTTGCGGGTCGCCTGACACCGGAAGAGGCGATGCGTCTGGCTGGAATATTCCGCGTGCTAGGGGAACCCGTGCGGCTGCAAATGCTGAGTCTGATTGCAGCACAGCCGAATCGAGAGGTTTGTGCTTGTGAGTTAGTCCAGCCGCTAGGATTGTCGCAACCTACAATCAGTCACCATCTGAAAGTGATGTACGAAACAGGTTTGTTGGAAAAGGAAAGACGTGGAACTTGGATTTACTATCGAATTGTGTCCGAACAACTGACAATGTTAGGAGCAGCACTTTCTTGAGTTTGATATATTGTCAAAAGCGATCGCAGCACCGCATATCTATTTTCATAAAGTAGCGTGACATAACTACCCCCCAACCCCCCCTTGCTAAGGGGAGGCTTTGAACTGCATCCATAGCCAATATTTATGAAATTGGTATTACGGAGATGGAATGCGATCGCTAAAATACCTGCTGTATAATTCGCAACTGGGTATAACTTGATTCCCTTGCAGCGCCACCAGCCCCATACTGTGCAGTTTAAAAGCTAAAAGTTGCTCTAACTCTACGGGTTTGGATGCTTGGATAACTTGGTAATAAGCTGCTCCTAGTTGGGGATGTTCTTGCAGGTTGCGTAAATGCCGATGTAAATGGTTGCAATAAATACCTGCGTCAGTAGCAGCGGTTTGCACTAATTGCGTCAGAGTCGAGTCTTGTTGCGCCAAATGATAGAGGGCTTGTTGCACTAAATAAGGATGTCCCGCTAACAGTTGCATTAATTCAGATAATTCGGTTTCTGATAAATTCAGCCCGTAACGCTGAGCTAAATCGCATACTTGTTCTGAATTAAACGAATTTAATTCAATCGCCAATCCTACATTAAAAGGTGATTTATTGATATCCAGCGGGATATAAACTTCAGTAGAATGGACAATAATCAGTCGCAGATTTTGCCAGAGAGGATTGCCGCTGTCTCCATAAGCTGCTTCTTCGTACCACGATCGCAACAGGGTAAAGAAATCATCGGCAATTTCTGGATGTAAAAATACCTCATCAACTCGATCGAGGGCTAAGACTAAAGGGCCGTTAATTTCTGGTAACAAACAGTCTTCAAAATAAGCCGTGCAGTTATTTTTGCTGCCAAAAGTTTCGCTCCAGTAATCCTCGACGCGGTGCGGTAATTGCAGCTTGCGAGTAATAGATGCACAAAACCAACGCAAGAACTTATCCAAGTCCGCAAACACAGCTCGATCGGCTCGCTGCAAACTCAAGGGTACAGTGCAAACCTCTCCAGGAGAATTTTGTTGTTTTGCCCGATCGAGAATTCTCACCATTAAAGATGTTTTACCCATTTGACTGGGTGCTTTAATGCGAATCAGCGCTCCCGGTTTCATAATTTCTTCGTAACAGCGAGACTCAGCGGGAGGACGTTCTACATAAAAAGCCGAATTTACTGGAATTAGTCCAACTAAAGATTCCAGTTTTACAGGCGTTGCAGAGGATGCCGGAACATTCTTTTGTGTGCCGTGAATCTCTTGCTGTGTCAGCACTGCAACCAAATTTGTTTTATTAACTTTTTCCCCCAGACTTGATGACAGAATCTGCCACAATTTTGGTCCTACATCGTGTTTAATATAATCAGATGTGTAGCCATTTTCTGTCGCGATTTCATCATATCTTTTGCCGACCAAAGCTCCGCGCAAAACCGCGACTTCAATGTTTTTGAGGTGTTTTTGGGTTTTAGCAAAAACTGCCGTATCTGCTACCTTAAGAGCGGCTTCAAAATCTATTAGTTGTTCATCTGTAGTGTCTTTCATAAAAAAATAGCGATATATTATCGAGAAATTTTATGACTATTATAGTATTTTAAATCCAGGAATTACGCAAGCACTCGCTTACTTCGGGCGCGCAGCGCGCACCTTCGCACAAAAAAAACGATCGCACTTGCAGAAATACAGTGCGATCGCTCTTATTTTAATTAACTTTACGTCGCTGGATAAACTTGACCGCGCATTTCGCCATAGAACGAATGTTCCTCCGTGTGCAAGTTGAAATAAAGCGCACCCCGCCGCGCTACAGCTTCCATTCCCGCCACAGTATTAACTTGGCCCGGCAAACCGATTTCCACCGGACAACCTTCAGGTAAACGAGGAACATTGTCAGGAATTTGAATGTCTTCCACCGATGGAGGCGAACTTAAATCGGGAATTTGAGAGATAGGAAAATTGTTAGGAAGGTTGCCAATAATTTGATTGATTTGAGGCAAACTGGAATTGGGAATTTGAGGGGTAGTTTGAGGTAAATTGGTAGGTAAACTAGGAGAATTGACAGGAGGATTTACAGGAGGATTTACAGGAAGTTGTCCGATCGCTTGACTCAATTCTACCACATCTTCGTTATGATTATGACCTAAATGAGCGGATTGGCGGGCAGTATTTTCCGAAGTTTGGTTAGAAGTTTGTCCGACAGGTTGACCGTTGCGCAGAGTCAAACCTTCATCAGGGATTTGAGGGACACCTTCAGGTAAATCTGGTGGAGAATCGATAAAAGTCAGGTTTTGATTCTTGACTTCAGCAGAAAATTTACCATCTACAATTGTCTTGTCAAAAGTTCCGTATTGCCCTAAATCGAGTACGATCGGTCCGAGCACGCCTGGAGGGCCGCAGTGAATGTGAAATCCGGTAATTTCTGAAGTATCGACACCAGAAATTTGCACCTCAATCTTAGCAGAACTTAGGTTTTTCGGAAATGTAATCGTACCGTATCCTTTAGCGTCGGATTCAATCTCTTCCCCCGGTTCTTGTTGGGGACTGAGAAATGCTTCATATTTAGTAGCATTTCTTTCTCCGAAAGGATCGGGCGTATTTTCAACAGTACCTGTAATAAAATCTGCTGTGGTTAAATCGGCAGCGGTAATTCCATTAATTACCAATAATTGCTGATTCGTAGTGCGATCGGTCACTAATACTTGACCTGAATTAATTGTGCTAATGGCGAGATTGTTAAAACTGAGAGAAGGATGAAGTTGGATCGAGTCAACGCCGTTTTGAAAATCGGTAATTATATCAATTCCTTCACCTTTAGTGATGATAAAAACATCGCTACCATTTCCTCCAGTTAATGTATCGTTACCAACTCCTCCGTTAAGCACATCATCGCCTAATTCTCCTAATAAAACATCGTTCCCGAAATCGCCATTTAGGAAATCGTTACTTTTACCTCCCAGCAGCGAATCTCGATCTTGACCGCCCGAAATCGTGTCCGAGGCTTGATTGCCGCAGAGTAAATCGTTGCCTGCATTGCCTAAGAGGATATCGTCGCCTCCCAAGCCAATTAGGGTATCATTTCCCGCCATGCCGTAAAAAGTACGACTCTGTTCGTTATTTGTTACCCAATCGTCACCTCCTAGCATTAAAATAACGTCTTTTCCCGGAGAATTGGCAAGCAAACTAAGCTGGTTGGCGGGTAGTTGGCTGAAGAAAAATACATCATTACTTTCAGTAGATTGACCGATGTCAAAAGGTATTCCAGTGTCGATCGCAGATAAAGTCATCGCAAGTTACAATGTAATCAAAAGAACGAGAAAAACACTTTCGATCGAGCAAATCTTAGTTCGCAGTCCTAAAATTTTGCAACAATGTCAATAAGCCTGTAGGGGCGGGTTCGTTAGGGACTATAAAAGTAGCAAACAGGTTAAATAAACCCGCCCCAACCCCACGAAAAATTTCCAATTGACATGATGCAAGATATCAGTAGTGATGACTGAAGTCCGAAAAATCAGGACTAAAGTCCTTACTACAAACCGGATCGATCGCTCGCAATCGAACTTTTATTCCACAACCAAATTTATAACTTGCTGCTTCTCAGTTTGGCTATGCAAATTGCGAAAGATTAGTTTCGCAAAATGTCTGAAGGCTTTTTGTGAAAATGCTGCTGAAAGTATTTGGTAAAGCGGCCCGGATTGTAAAAACAGTATTCCAAAGCAATTTGCGTGATGTTTTTCTTGCCTTCCATCAACTCCAAACGGGCGGCTTCCAGTCTGGCTGTTCGCAAAAATTGACTGGGAGAAACCCCGTAATGGCGGGCAAAAGCTGTTTGCAAAGAACGACTGCTGCAATTCATCGCAGCCGCAACTTGGGCGATTGTCAACTCTTTTTGCATATTTGCCCGGATGTATTCGGCCGCTTCGCGCACGCGGGCGATCGAAATTTCTGATGTTTTAATAATCGAGGTATCTAAATTGCTGTCAGATGAACCTTGAACTAAAGTAGAAAAAATAGCAATTTCTAAATTTTCAATTACCAGCGGATGTCCGTTAGTTTCGATTAAATTCCACAACATCATTACCATTTGATAGAGCGATCGACCGTAAACAGCAGTACGATCTATAGATTGCGTAAGTTGTGGACGTTCAATAGATTTGTCAAGATACTTGCTTAATTCAGTTAAAAAACGAGCTTCATCTATATAAATTGATATCGCACTGTATTTTGCTGAATGCCGGAGGCGAATTATTTCAACTCCCGGCTGACTTATTGTGAGATGTTTGTCATTAATGAGAAGTTCGTTAGAACCAGATTTAAATAAATGATCGCCATCGAAGAAGGTAAAAACAATCTTGCCCGGAAAAGTATATCCTGCCGTATAGGTACTGCCGGCTTCCCAAACAACATTCAAGAGCTCAAAATTCTTGAGTTTTGCCAACCGCCATTGAATTTTGTAATCTTTAGAATAAGGGATATGTTTAGTTATAGTCGGCATTTGTTGAATATATATCTCTGGGTCTTTAATTTCCAGATTCAAATCCCAGGACATAACAAAAACCTCTCCTCACAACCTCTATCATCCCTCTCCCCTCTGCGGTAAAATCTTCTTAATAATAACCGCCACATCGGTAATCTCAACGCTCGACTGTCAACTGTCAACTGTCAACTATCAACTGTCAACTGTCAACTATTTCACCTCCTTATAATCCACCCCATAACTCGTATCCCTCCCCGACAAATAAGTAGTTTTCCCCGTCAAATCCTCCAATTTTCCTCTTGTTTTACTCGAAGTAATTGTATTTAAAGGCACTCCCCATTTGCTAGCCAAACCAGCAGCCACACCCACACCTTGCCCTTGATAAATATTCACTGTCGCAATCCGCCCCACCGATACAGCCATACCGATATAACCGGACGATCGCCCGACAATAGCCAAATTATTTACTGAACTTGCCAAAGCACTTTCTATCCCAAAATTATACACCGGCAGCGGCGGAATTCTCGACTCTAAATTAGTGACGCCGCCCCGCAAATCGAAATCGTAGGAAAAACTCCCGATCGACTTGGACGGTTCAGTTCCTCCTTGAATAATTTCCTTTCCCGTCAGCGGATCTACCACATCGCGAACGTTCAAAGTTTGCCGGATGTAAACTTCATCGGGAATAAAAATTCTGACATCTTTGCCCGATCTTTTTTGCAGCCACGATTGCAAATATGACATTTCTTTAACCATCTCGGGAGTCGGTTTTCTGCCGTTAGCTTCTATCTGCATTAACTTGTCAACTTGGTATTTAAATAAGAAGCCGTTCCAGGATAGCGAATCATCCTTATAAACGCAGATATTGGCTTTATCAAAAAAGAAACCTTTGTCTTGAGTAAACGGCAAGTTTCTTTCTGCATGATATGCTGCTCCTAGGGCGACGCTTCTAATGTTATAACCGTCTCGGTAAGGCTGGTAAATCGTACTCCAAAAGTTGCGCATCCAAAATTCGGTGCTGGCATCATCTTTATATTTAGTAATGCTAGCTTTGATTTGTTCGACTAAGGGAGTATTGTAGAGAATGTTATCTTCCATCCTGCGGAGGTCTGACATTGTTAGACCTGTAATCGTCGGGACTATTGAGATAGCTAAAGTTTCATTTTTAGATTTGATATTTTGCGATTCATATCCTGTATAATAAGATAGTCCGGCTTTTCTGGCGAGTTCGGCATCTTGAGTTACATCGATGAAAGAGTTGGCTTTAATTTTGACATCGCTGCCTTTTACTTCCGCATATTCGATTTTTTTACCGACTACGTGAGGAATCAGAGTAGAATTAGAAATAACTTTAATTCCGGCTTCTGAAAGCATCTCTTTGAGGGCTCGATCTGCCCTTTTAGGTTCGAGACAAGATTCGGGAACGTTAGCTTTATCTAAGAATTCCCGGAAGCATTGGGCGTAAGGTTGGTTATACCAATCGGGGATTTTATCTAAATCGACGTAACCCAAACCGCCGCGGGTGAGTACGCCGCCCAAAAGATCCGTTTTATAGTTCGATCGAACTAAATGCAACCTTTCCTTTTTCCCTAAAGTTTTCTTTCGCCCAAAC
>JAAUPF010000284.1 GCA_012034575.1 Richelia sp. CSU_2_1
ATTGCAAATTAGATTTGCGATCGAGCAAATATTAGGTGTGGCAACAAGTTCGATCGCTCTCAACACATTGCTGAAAATTTGAGTGAAATGCGAATTAGCGCGATCGCAAATACTGCTATATTTCAGCGTCATGAGGTGAGTTTTAGAATCGATCGAAATCTAACGCTGCACCTGATATCCCAACTGTGTCCTCACAGCTTTAAAACGTCTAGGACAGTTTGCCAGTTCGATCGGTCAGTTAAGCGACGCGATCGACAATCCACGAAAATTTAGCTTGAATGCTTTGTCAAACAAGGCTTTCGGGTTTGCGACAAAGGCATGGATTCAGCGATTCGGTCACTTATGCCGCAATGTAACAATACAAAATCTCTAGCTTGGTCAAGGGCAAAGGAAAGATCGCTGTTTATTTGCTAATCGATCGGAAATCATTTAAAATTGGTAATGGCGAATTGGTAATGGGGAATTAGTAATTGGTAATGGTCATCAAGCAAAAAATCTCAAATTTCAAATTGCAGGCTGGCTGTCAATCAATAATTAATAATCAACAATCCAAAATCTACAATTAACAATCCAAAATCTAAAATCTAAAATCTTAATGGAGGACTTGTGGACAAACGCGAAGAAATTACGATCGCCGAATACCAACTAACAGCCGAATCTTTCCGAGCCGGAACTTGGAATCACGATGTATCGCAAAATCGCGACGCACTCATGGCTGCCATGCCTCGCAACCCCGGTAAAATTCTCGATATAGGGTGCGGGCCGGGAAGGGATTTAGTCGCCTTTAAAAGTCAAGGGCATACCGCTATTGGCTTAGATGCGACTCCGGCATTTGTAAAAACCGCAAAAGAGCTATCGGGATGCGAAGTTTGGCAGCAATCTTTTCTCAATTTAGATTTGCCAAAAACCGAATTTGATGGTATTTTTGCCAACGCTTCTCTAATTCACGTTCCCAGCAAAGAAATGGTAAAAGTGCTAAAAGATTTGCACGCCACGCTAGTTACAAACGGTGCCATTGTCATGTCAATGTGTCGGGGAAATTGGGAAGGCTACGACGAGCGATCGACCGGAAAACGCTACACTACAGGTTGGGAATACGAAACTTTAGTTCCCTGCATGGAACAAGCGGGATTTGCAATTATTCACCACTACTACCGCCCGCCCGGATTGCCAAAGACAGCCCAAAATTGGCTGGTAATCGCAGCCAGAAAACTCTAAGATCCTGCGATCCAGCAAACCCTTCATAAATCTTCTTTCGCGCTCTACCCTACGGGAAGGCTTCGCCTACTGTGCCTTCGCGGTTCCTTAAAAATACATCCCATTTGCAAAGCGGTAAGGTGCGCAGTGCAAGCCCTACGTATCAATATATCTGCGCAACTTCAGCATTAATTCATCAATCCAGTTCATAAATTAACAAAATTACTGTATAATTATCTGAATTAAATAAATCCGCTTGGTAAACCAATCCAAACACGATCGACATGACAGAGAAATCTCACATATTTTTGGCAGGAGCAAGCCGAGGCGTCGGCAGAGAAATAGCTAAGTGCTTAGTCGAACAAGAAATACCAGTAACAGCACTTTTGCGATCGGACAAAACCGCCGTCGAATTAGAATCAATGGGCATCAAAATAGCAGCAGGCGACGCTTTAGATGCAGCAGCAATGGAAGCGGCAATGACAGCGGGCGAGCCAATTCATGCGGTTATCAGTACCATTGGTGGCTTGCCGCAAGACGGAGAAAGGGCGGATTATCTGGGCAATAAAAATTTGATAGATGCTGCCGTCAAAGCAGGAGTGCAGAAATTTATTTTAGTTTCTTCGATCGGCAGCGGCAACAGTGCCGTCGCTTTGCCTCCACAAGCATTGGAAACCTTGGGTGCTGTGTTAGTAGAAAAGGAAAAAGCAGAAAACCATTTAATCCAAAGTGGGTTAATTTATATTATCGTCCGTCCGGGAGGGCTGAAATCAGAACCGGCAACGGGAAACGGTATTTTAACAGAAGACAGTCGGGTTGCGGGAAGCATTCATCGGGCTGATGTAGCGCAATTAGTTTGCAAGTGCTTGGTTTCTGATGCTGCTAATAATAAAGTTTTTTCGGCAGTAGACAAGCAAATGGTTTATGGTACTCCAGAATTTGAGTTGTTTGAATTTTAAGGGTGGGTTGGTTTCAAGATTTGTTAGCAATTGAAAAATGATATAAATCAGCCCCCAGTTCCATGCAAATGTTAAATAATTGATGGTATTTAAAGGTTCTTGGTGATGTGGGGGCGGGTTTATTTCGATCGTCGATTCGGAACTACAAATTGTTAACGAACCCACCCCTACAAGATTGCGGTTAATTTGCCGAACACGATATCAATCTTCAATCAAAAATCTCAAATCTCAAATCATTCCCTTGTCCGATCCAAAACTAAAGCCGCGATCGCAAACAATAGTACACTTTCGATACCGCGCGCGGCAAACGGCAATAACACTTGCCAAGCCGGAATTTGCCACCCCTCAAAAAACAATCCAGCGTCCAACTCCCCGCAAGCCCGCACCAATCCGAAAGCCAACACCACCCCGGATTTGAGTTGTGGATTCCTATCGTCGCGGATGGCATAGCGGTAAGTCACCCCAAATAAAAAGCCTGCCAATAGTGCCATCGCCCCTCGGAAAGCAAAATTAAGGTCGATCGCGCCCACCCGCAAACTCGCCAGAGCATCAAACTGCGGTGCTAGAATCAAAGTATTAATGGTGGCGATCGCTCCAAAAGCCAGCAGCGCCGACAAACCAGCCACAATCCCGACTTTCAGAGATTCTACCCTGTCTGCCGGGCTAAAATTCGCTCGATCGTTCACAGCGCCCCCATGCCAAAAATGGCTCAAATTGAATTATCATAAGCTTTGATGTCATTTTGTACAGTTGGTTCAACAAATAACTATGGATATTTTGTCGCTGGGTTGGGTTTCGCTGCTAGTGCTGTTCACTTTCTCAATTTCAATGGTTATTTGGGGACGCAACGGCTTCTAATTTCTAGAATAGCTGGCGGGGCAGGCTGCAAAGCCTGCCTAATTTTTGATTGTGTCATAATTAAAGTACGATCGAGCCTTTCATCTCAAAACTCAAAACTCAAAACTCAAAACTTTGAAAAAGCTGGGATTCCGCAGAAGATATTGAGTTTGATATATTTGTATTATTGTACTACATTTTGGTGAAGCGATAGACACTGAATTTTAACTAAACTTATCCGATCGGCTGCAAGTTGAGTCGATCGGGTGCTAATATAATCTCAACACTATTTTTCAAGTTCTTTAATAAACCCTACTACCAACATGACTGCCAAAAAAATCTTAATGCTAGTCGGCGACTTTGTAGAAGACTATGAAGTAATGGTTCCCTTTCAAGCACTGCAAATGGTAGGTCACGCCGTCCATGCAGTTTGCCCCGACAAAGCAGCCGGCGACAAAGTTCGCACCGCAATTCACGACTTTGAAGGCGACCAAACTTACAGCGAAAAACCCGGTCACAACTTCACTTTAAATGCCAGTTTTGATGAAATAGATGTTACCCAATACGATGCTTTAATTATCCCAGGCGGCCGCGCCCCCGAATACATCCGCCTCAACCAAAAAGTGTTGCAAATAGTTCGTTACTTTGCCAACAATAAAATGCCCATTGCCTCTATTTGTCACGGCTTGCAAGTTTTAATTGCAGCAGGCGTCCTCGACGGCAAACGCTGCACTGCTTACCCTGCTTGCAGCCCCGACGTACTCCGGGCGGGCGGCAAATATACGGAGGTTCCCGTTACAGAAGCCGTGGTTGACGGCAACTTAGTTACCGCCCCCGCCTGGCCGGCACATCCTAACTGGCTGGCAGAATTCCTGAAAGTTTTGGGAACGAAAATAGAACATTCAGAGCAAGTCGCAGCATGACAATTTTAACTGTCAAAGTTAAACCGAATTCCAAACAGCAAAGCATTCAAAAACAACCGGATGGCAGCCTCATCGTGCATCTCAAATCGCCGCCGATTGATGGCAAGGCCAATCAAGAATTAATCGTATTGTTAGCTAAAAAATTTAATTTGTCCAAAAGCTCGATCGCGATTAAATCTGGTTTTTCTTCGCGAAATAAACTTGTCGAAATTCCCAATCTCCCTCCAACACAGTCACAGACTGATAAATCTATCTAAAGGAGGATTCAGACTCAACTTGAATTTTCTATGCTAGCTAGGTATAGAATTAATTTTCCATAAATATAAGATCGATCGGCATTTTAAATAATTTGTTAAAAGTTTCCTGCCTACTCAATCCAGCAAACAATATGTTTGCTGGATTTTTTTGCGGGATTTTTTTACATACAGCATATTCCTGGTTTGTAGGGACACGGCAGTGCCGTGTCCTGGGATGTCCTGCAACCCAGCCACAAAAAAGCTGGAGATTGGTATCTCCAGCTACAAATAAAGTACATTAAGTTTTGAGAATTAATGGGGTGCGAGACTGTTTCAAAACCTTCCGTACCCCATGCCAGCCTCAATTAGATGAGGATAATATCAGAAGCACTCAAAGTCGGTCTTTGGTTCAGAATTGCCAGCGTCACGCCAGGGTTAGGACCAAGCAAACCGTCTGGGTCAAATCCTAAGCGACCGTCATTAATTTGATAGAAGATGAACGGTTGCGTGTCCGATGCGTTGATGGGCTTCGCATTGTTACTGTATGGCACAGGGGTCAGCAAGAACGACTCAAAAGCAGGGCTGTTGTTATTCACAGTGATGCCGGGGAAGCCGTCGAGGCCGTTGCGCTGGAAGACAAACTTGTCTTGACCGGGAGTGAAATCCTCAATGTTGTCTGCAGTGGCAGTGGTACTGTTGACAGGGAAGTTGTTGGCACCGATGGGGAAACCTTCGCCGAAGTTGGCGTAGTAGAAGGTGTCGTTGCCGCTACCGCCGGTCAGGGTGTCAGAACCGGGTCCGCCACCGAGGAAGTCGTTGCCTTCATCTCCGATTAGCACGTCGTTACCAAAGCCACCCAGTATTGTGTCGTTCCCGGCACCAGCAGTGAGGCGATCGTTATCAAATACTCCTGTTATCGTACCAGTACCGCCGAACAGGATGTCGTCGCCCGCGCCGGTAAGAATGACATCAGTGCTGTTGCCGCCAGTGATAAAGTTACTGCCTAAAGTATCAGTAATTACGCTAACGGTGGTGCCGGTAAAACTGGCTGTAGTCGCGAAGGAGATCGTATCGTTACCTGCTGCGTTGCCAATTATGCGATCGCGCAGGCTGCTCAACAAGATTCTGTCATCTCCTTCACCACCATTAAAGAAGTTGGTGGCAGTAAAATTGTTGTTGACACCAGTGGTAGTGTTGCCAATTAAGACATCGTTACCCAAGCCGCCATCGAGAGTAATAAAAGCAGCATTCGTGCCGGCAAAAGAGGCATTAATCGTATCGTTGCCTTCTGCACCAGAGGCAGAAGTAAAGATGCCGCTCAAGCTGTCGTTGCCTTCACCGCCGATCATCGTATCCGTCGAAAATGCTGCGGTAATTGTATCGTCGCCTGCTCCGCCGTCGAGCAAGCTGCGACCGGCATAGCCTGGGAAGGAACTCCGAGCGCCTACGCTCATAGTACGTCCGTTGTCTTCGATTGGATGAAGTCATTGCCACTTCCTCCCAGTGCTGTATCCTGGGAAGCAAAAGCAAAAATCGTGTCGTTGCCTTCGCCGCCGTCGTACAAGTTTCTGCCGCTGCCAAACTCGCCGATCGCGCCGTAGAGAGAGTCGTTACCCGCACCGCCGAGCAAGGTGATTCTTTCCAGGCCCGCAACAATTACGCCGGCACCAAATACGTTTGCCGAAGTAGAGTTGACAGCCCATAAGGTATCGTTATCAAGGTCGCCAGAGGCATAGCTGTTGCTACCCACAGTCCGCAGCGAGTCATTGCCTCTACCGCCGTAGAGAGTGTCCCTTTGATTGATGCCTGCAACCAAGTCGTCGCCCAAGTCGCCCCGCAACCAGTTGCTGCCTTCATTACCAGCGAAGCCCGTTCCGGCTAAAGGAAGGCCGAGGTTGTTGCCGCCGCCTGCGATGAAGAAACCGATGGAGTCATTGCCTTTGCCACCGTAGAGAGAGTCTCTTCTCTGAGCTCCTCCCAGCATCGTATCGCTATCCTCATTACCAAACATGAGGTTGGATTCGACTGTACCTTGCAGGAAATCTTCTCCCGCACCGCCGTACAGCGTAGCTCGGGCTTCAGCTACTACGGTGTCGGAACCTGCGTCGCCAAACAGCAAGGCTGGAGACCGTTGAGCTCTGATTGAGTCTTCGTCGTTGCCGCCGTACAAAGTATCGTTCGGCCCGACGGAAAGGAGAGTATCGTTATCGCCTTGCCCAAATATTAAGCTGCCGCCCAGGGTCGCAGTTCTTACGAAATCAGCCCCAGCTCCGGCAAAGATCGTATCCGGGCCGAGTCCCGGAAGGTTTAGATCGAGTTGATTAGGATTGTCATCTAGTGTTGTCATTACAGCTTCACTCCTCTACTTGTTGGTCATCGCCGTTGCGACTACAGACACTGCCTAGAACACCGAATGTTTGGATTCCGCTGTAGTTTAACCTGTTTGCTCGCCGCAAGTCTAGCCTACTTGCGCACAGCCTGTCTAGAATTTCTAGATGGCAAATTTTTTGTGTGTAAGCTTTAGTTGTCAACGTCTTCACCCTTTTACGTTCTTTTGTTACCTTACAGGTGTTCGCGTTTGTCAAGACGCGATCGATCTTCTTTATGTTCCGTTACGGATGGACTGCGGGGATCGATCGATTTTGGATTTGCGATTTTAGATTGGGGATTGGGGAGTGATGGTCGAAAATGCTCGCCCGCTGAA
>JAAUPF010000007.1 GCA_012034575.1 Richelia sp. CSU_2_1
TGCCCTGTTGAAATGTTACCAAAACTAGGGGTTTGACTTCGGGGTTGCCCGCGCCATTTTGCAAGATGTGGTCTTCGAGGGCGTGACACAGGGCTACTAAAGTATTTTTTAAAATAAACTCCGTAGCTCGAAGGCAGTTGACCGTTGGGAAGTGTAGCTTTCAGTTTGGCGAGGGTTGATTCGGGATTCATTACAAAAAGCGGTGCCGGCTGTTGTCTATTGTAGCGGCGATCGCACTTTTGGAAAAGAAGGAAGAAGGAAGAAGGAAGAAGGAAGAAGGAAAATGCAATCTGGGCAATGGTTTCAGCGATTAAGACCGTCAACAACTAACTCAACTTGGGGTGTGCGGCGCGCACCTTACTATTTTTAACTGTAGCCGGGAAACCTGCCAATAGGAAGACGATCGATGACTTAAGAATTATTTACTATTTGTCAAACTGTAGTTGGAAAAAAGAGCGTGATTCAACAAGAGCGGAATTTAGGGGAACAGGCGATCGACAAAGTAGCAGAGATTGCTCTTGCCAGTCAATTAGATGAGTCTGAAAGTTTGTCTGTCACAGTCCAAAGCGAACCCATTCAATTAGCTCAAGGCGAGGTAAATGCAGTTACCATTGAGGGGCAAGGTTTGGTGATGAAGCAAGACTTGCGCATGGAAGAATTGCAAGTTCATGTGAAAGATATTTCGGTCAATCCGCTGAGCGCGATGTTTGGCAAAATTGAACTGAACGGGCCGGCTTTGGGCACTGCCCGCGCGGTTTTAAAAGAAAGCGATATCAACCGGGCTTTTAATTCAGAATATATCGGCGACAAGCTGCGCGAATTAAAGGTCGATCGCGCCGGAAAACTGCTGACAGTTGATATTAAATCTGTAGGGTGCAAGTTGCTGCCTTCGGGAACAATTGCGTTGGAAGCTGAAGTATTCGTGCGGGAGACAGGCTCAACTGAAAAGATTTATTTTACAGCAAAACTTCAGGTAGATGCGGGCGGTTGGGCTGTTTCTCTTGAGGATGTGGAGTATCCTGAAAACCAGGAATTTTCCCCGGAGTTGACAGCGGCTTTGGCACAGAAAGCAAGTGAAGTTTTAAATTTGCGAAATTTTGAATTGGAGGGAATGTCGCTGCGCATTCAACAGCTTAATGTAGAATCTGGTTTGCTGACAGTGCAAGCTGAAGCGAAAGTCGAACAGTTTTCAACATGAGGTTGCAACCGCAGATATTGCGAATGAACGCGGATTAACGCAGATATTGCGGATGTAGGCGAAGCCTTCGGTGAAGGATACGCGAATGAACGCTGATATGTGCTAGGTGTTAGGTTTTAGGTGAGAGGTGGGAGGTTTTAGGTTTTAGAAAAACTACTCAAATTTCCTAGTTCACACTTAAGCTTTTGTTCGGTAGATCGCTCGGAATAAAAAAGGTTTGTAGTGAGGGTTTTAGTCTTCGATCGAACTGAAGTTCGCACTACAAACCGAGCGCCATCGATCGCGTTCTTTGATGCGATCGATACCATCGCGCTTTTACATGACCTCTTTCTCTGGTTATAAAACATTCACTACCAATTCACCGATAAATATCACCGACGTTAGACGCTAACAGCAATATTTAAATTTTAATCTATAACAGTTGCAATAAAAAATAGGAAAATCTGTTGTGAACGCTCTAACTGCTTTGGTAAAAAAACTGCATCTCGATCGAATTTTGACTGTATTTATGGCAGGTTTGCTGTTATTTACTAGCACTGCTTGCAATGCCGGCGACGTTCGAGGTGCTAGACCTCAAAATCCTCCGGTACAAATGGGAGGAATGAACAATCCTCACAAAGGTGGTGGAGATGGATACACCGATTATCAAATGTCCACCGATCCGACAATTAATAAATCGCCAGCTAAATCCACAAAAGACAGGGCAGATATGTCGGTTGCGAGCGATCGTTTGTTGGCTTCTTCTACTGCCAATGAATCGAAGGCTTCAAAGTTGCTTTATCCCGGTTCGGCACCGATGGAAACTGACAAATTCGACCAAGAGCTTGGGGGAGATAAAGCTTTGTTAAACACCCTAGACGGACAGCCGGCAAAACAGCAACCCATATTCGATCGGTCCGATCCTGACGCGCATCTTTTAGAGAGAGTTGGTGCTGCTGTCAAAGACGCTTCTGCCTTCCTGAAAGATAGTGCTGAGGATGCCAAGCAAAGTGCAGTTGAAGACCTCAATCCTTTGCAGAAATAAGCAGCTACGGATAGACTGAGGTTGAGCTTTTCCTGCTGTCAGTTTAACCTCAAATCCGGCAGCATCGCAATTAAAATTACCCGCAGTCAGGACACGGCAGTGCCGTGTCCCTACAATTAATCGGGGGTAGAATTAATATTACCCACAGTCAGGACACGGCAGTGCCGTGTCCCTACAATCTCGGGGGGTAGGGACACGGCACTGCCGTGTCCGTGCGGGGATGATTCAAGTGACGCTCCCACACTAATTGCAAGCAATATAGTTTGGGCATCTGAGTCCTGTTAAGGATACCCTCGATCTTCCTTCGAGATACTCCCTATTGTTTTTCTCTACGGCGTTTTATAGTGAGGAACACGTCGGGCCCCACTGTGAGTTCAATTATATCAAAAATTGTCGATTTCGGTGGCGATGACTTCCCTGTTGCTGCGCAAGACGGTCAGCCATCCCACCTCAATCAACCGGGCTTTCATCCCACACCAATTTGTAAACAATATGGTATGGGGATTCCCGCCGAACTAGCTAAACTTAGATTTAGCATGAAAACCTCTTCAGTCCTCTTTAAAAAGACTTTTCCTACCAACTCTCAACGATCGACTATTCAAAGTAAAATTTGGTTGAGATTGCTGCGGGGATTAAAAGTGCGATCGGCTTTGATTTTTTCGTAGCATTCCCGTTCCGCATCAGTTAAGTCTTTTGGAGGGACGATCGCAATTTTTACTAACAAATCGGTGCGTTCGTCTTTCTTCGGTTTCGGCCATCCTTTACCCCGCAACCGCAAAGATTGACCCGATCGCATTCCGGGGGGACATTTTACACTTACCATACCTTCTGGGGCCGGTATTTCAATTGATGCGCCCAACACCGCTTCATCGGGAGTTATCGGCACTTCGCAGACTAAATTATCTCCTTCAAATTGAAAGAAAGCGTGCGGCAAAATTTCTATTTTGAGGTACAAATCTCCCTGTTGTTTGGTGTAGGGATCGATTTGACCTTTACCTTTGACCCGAATTTTGCTGCCGGTTTTCACTCCCGCAGGAATTGAAACTTCGCCGCTGGCGACTCGTTTGGAAGTTCCTCGAAATGCTTCGCCCAAAGTTAGGGAAATAGTAACTTCTGTGTCGGGAGAAGTGCTGGTGGCGCGGTTTTCTTGCCCCATGAAATCCTCAAACCCGCCAAAACCAGTCGGACCACCTGCCGTGCGGTAGTTGTAACTCCATTTGCTGTTGCGCCCCGCACCGGTGCTACCTGCTGCCCGCCCCAGCAAAGCATTGATAAACTCGTCGAAACTGCCGTACTGGCTGAAGTCAACGCCGCCAAAATCTACGGAATTACCAACTCCGCCCGGCCATCCACCGCCACCAGTCGCAGCGGCTTGCTTCCAGTATTGACCGTATCTATCGTATGTTTTGCGTTTTTCGGGGTCTGATAAAACTTCGTAGGCTTCGTTGACTTCTTTAAAACGAGCCTCAGCTTCTTTGTTCCCCGGATTCATATCCGGGTGATATTTCCGGGCTAGTTTGCGGAAAGTTTTTTTAATTTCATCGTTGCTAGCTGTTTTATTCAGTCCCAGAATTGCGTAATAATCTTTAAAATCAGTTGCAGCCATTAAGCTATCTCCCCTTTTCCTAATTAGTTGTTACGTCTAAGTTGTTAGATTGAATAAATCCCGGATTAATTCAGATAATTTTGATGCCTGGGTTCAGGTGCCGATCGCATCTCATCCAAATTATACGCTATCAAAGGTTTAGCCCGATCGGGTTCGGTTGTTCCTTGCCGCGCAATCGCAATTCCCGCACTCCCTTTCCGGGCAGCGGGCTGGTGCGGGCGTTTGCCGATCTCGGCCGCGCCGGGGGCTCGCTAGATTTGCAGGCTTGAAGTCCGTCACAGCCCGCCAGCCCTAACTCAAATCTCCCATCTCAAATTTTGAATCTGCAAAAAGTCTCAAATCTCGCATCTCAAATGCTGTGTCATTTTATCTGCCGATCGAGGTACTAAAAACCCTGTCCAAACCAGTTTGATTTGGTTAAAATTAGGTTAAGGGTGCTGCTGGATCTCGCTCGCCAAAATTCTGCATTCACAATTTTATTGGTATCCTTTGTTACCAATAAAAATTACTTTTTGCGATCGAAAGAGACAAATTTAAAAAATTTATAAAGTTTGTTAACCAAATCACACACTTTCAGAGAGAGTGAGGTAATGATGGTATTCCAACAGGTTTTTAGTAACTTCGGGTGCTCACATGATTAACTATTCGCTGGGCTGGCCCTGCGATTGCTGCGACGATTGGAAAGACAGTTCTGAGAATTATATCGTACTCAGAAACGGACAGCGCATTTGCCGGCAGTGCTACAATCGCAAGCAAAGAACTCAACTAATATTATCGGCAAAACGCAAAAAGTTAGGGACGCCTACATTACCGCTGAGGGCGACGCAGACAGTCCCTTATTAACTCAATATCCTCAGTTATCCGTCATTGGTTGTAAACGATCGATCCTCTGTCACTAGCCTCTGTCACTAGCCTCTGTCACTAGCCTCTGTCACTAGGTGGGAATCAAAAGGGTTGAAGTTGAAAAATTAATTATGCGATGTCCGATCGAAAGCTCACAATATCCAACCGGGGAGTGTCAAAAAATCTCGAATTTATGTTATGGATCGAAGCTAACCATTTCAAAGCCTGAGTCGAATAGGCGATGCTAGCTATTCAACTGAGACTTTGAAAACTGCAGGAATTACGGTTAGCTTGCTGGACAGGCTCCGATCGACAACTGATGGGGGATAACTGATTGCTGATGACTTTTTCGGAGTCAAGTATCAACTATCAACTCCCAACTATCAACTAACTAAATGATAGTTCCATTGGCAATAGTTGCATTCTTCAGCACGACAACAATACCGCTCCGGATGTAAAAGCCTTGGCTTTCGCGATCGGCCTCTTCTACTCGATCTTTATTCACGATTTGCACGTTGCGACCGATGCGGGCATTTTTATCTACAATCGCGCGGCGAATTGTAGTATTCGAGCCAATCCCGACGGCGATAGCACTGTTGTCTAAAGCTGAATGACTTTCGGCGTCCGCTTCATAAAAGTCAGCACCCATCAGCAAAGAATCCTCGATCGTGCATCCAGCTTCCACGCGCGATCGAACACCTAACACAGAATGGTCGATCCGACACTGTTTGACAATGCAGCCTTCAGCAATAATCGATTCTGTCACGTGACTGTCTAACAGCTTAGTCGGCGGCAAAAAGCGGGGGCGAGTATAAATCGGATAATCTTCGTCGTAAAAACTAAAAGGCGGGCGAGGCTGTTTTGTCAGCGCTAAATTAGCATCGTAAAAAGCCTCGATCGTTCCGATATCTTCCCAGTAATCGTCAAATAAATAAGCTTGAACGTTGTGGTTTTTGGCCGATGCCGGAATAATCTCTTTACCAAAATCAGTTTGATTTGGCGATTCTTTCAGCAGTTTAATCAAAACATCTTTTTTGAAAACGTAAATCCCCATCGACGCGATGTAAGGACTTTCTTTTGCTTGTTGCGCTGTCAGTCCGAGTGCAGTAGTATCAACCTGCATTTGTTTGAGCGCGTCGCCTTTTGGCTTTTCGCTAAAAGAAACAATCCGAGCACTATCGTCGATTTTCATCAAACCAAAATCGGATGCCCGTTTCTCGTCCATCGGTAAAACAGACAGGGTGATGTCGGCGTTGGTTTCCCGGTGTCTGTTGACAAACTTCCGGTAATCCATGCGGTAGAGGTGATCCCCCGACAGAATCAAGTATTCGTCAACGTCCCACTCTTCCAGCAGCCAGAGGTACTGGCGCACTGCATCAGCTGTCCCTTGGAACCAGTTGGGGTTTTCCTGGGTTTGCTGGGCCGCCAACACCTCGGCAAATCCGTCACTGAAGCCGGAAAACTGGTAGGTGCGGGCGATGTGGCGGTTCAGGGATGCCGAGTTGAATTGAGTGAGAACGTAGATTTTGAGTATTTCCGAATTAATGCAGTTGCTCAAAGGAATATCAATGAGACGATATTTACCTGCGAGGGGAACTGCAGGTTTGGCCCGCAGTTTGGTTAGGGGGTAAAGGCGGGTGCCCACACCGCCACCGAGGATGATGGCTAAGACTTTTTTCAAGGAACTTTCTCCTGGCTGCCGATGAACTCTCCAAGTTACAGTGTCGGATGGTGAGGACTTCTTGACAAGGGGGGGGAAGCAAGGAAGTTTTGAGTTTTGAGTTTTGAGTTTTGAATTTTGAGTTAAAATACTTAGGGATAAATTATGGGAAGTTTAATAGTTGACAGTTGACAGTTGAAGGAATTAAATCTAAAAGCAAGGTTAAAAATTCTAAAAAATTTTAAAATCACAGATCGCCGTCGTATTTTCGAGACTGGCAAATCGGTGGAAGTATCAATTTTAACTCGATCGAACCCTGCCACTTAATTTACGTCAGCGATTGCAAAGTTTTGCACTCCCCGAACAGTTTTGTTGTCAACAAAACTTTACAAATAGTAGGTTTTCTGTCCAAAGCTAGATTCCCCAGAAATCTCTGCTAAAGTAGCCTGAGCAGGTAGCAGTCTAGTAAAAGTGTATGCAAATTCAAACTCCTGACTGGGTGAAACACGCGGTATTCTACCAGATATTCCCCGATCGCTTCGCTAAAAGCAAGCAGCCCCGCAAACGTTTGCTGCAAAACTTCATGTGGGAAGAATGGCACGAAATACCCACTTTGCAAGGCTACAAAGGGGGCGATTTGTGGGGGGTAATGGAACAGCTAGACTACTTGCAAGATTTGGGGATTAACGCGATTTATTTTACCCCGATTTTTCAATCAGCTAGCAATCACCGCTATCACACTCACGACTACTATCAAGTCGATCCGATGTTGGGCGGCAATCCGGCTTTTAAGGAACTTTTAGATGCGGCGCACGATCGCAAGATCAAAGTTGTCTTGGACGGTGTATTCAACCACGCCAGTCGCGGCTTTTTCTTCTTTCACGATATCCTAGAAAACGGCCCCCATTCTCCTTGGTTGGATTGGTTTAAAATAGAAGGCTGGCCGCTATCTGCCTACGATGGCAGTTATCCCGCTAATTATGTCGGTTGGGACGGCAATCGAGCGCTACCTGTCTTCAATCACGACAATCCAGAAGTCCGGGAATACATCATGGAAATTGCCGAATATTGGATTAAATTCGGCATCGACGGCTGGCGGTTGGACGTGCCTTTTGAAATTAAAACTCCGGGATTTTGGCAAGAATTTCGAGAGAGAGTTAAAGCAATTAATCCCGAAGCTTACATCGTCGGCGAAGTTTGGGTAGACGCGCGAGAATGGCTGGATGGAACGCAATTTGATGGAGTAATGAATTATCTGTTTGCAGCACCAACTATTGCTTTTGCTGCGGGCGATCGAGTAGATTTATCTCAAATTGAAGGTCGTTCTTACGAACCCTATCCGCCCCTGTTTGCCAAAGAATACGGCGATAAAATTCTGGAAGTTTTGGATTTGTATCCTTGGGAAATTCAGCTAACTCAACTCAACTTATTGGCGAGTCACGATACTGCCCGGTTATTATCAATTGCTGGGGGCGACAAAGCTAGTGTCGAACTTGCTACTTTGCTGCTGTTAACTTATGCCGGAGCTCCCAGTATTTACTACGGCGATGAAGTTGGTTTGCCCGGTAAGCTAGATCCGGATTCCCGGCGCGGTTTTCCCCTGCAAGGTAAGTGGGAACTTGATGTTTTAGATTACCACAAGCAGTTGGTAGCTTTGCGGCACAAATACGCTGCCCTCCGCACCGGTGAGTACCAAATTCTGTTTGCAGAGGGAACGGTTTACGTGTTTGCGCGAATTTTGGGGGATGAGGAAATAATTGTCGCTGTCAATGTGGCAACGGCAGAGGTAGATGTTAGTTTTGAGGTGGTTGCTTTGAAATCTACTCCCGATAAACTGCTGTTTGGAAACGGCGAGTTTGTTTGGAAAAATTCCGAAGAAACTAAGGAGTTAGCATTGAGTATGCAAGCTCGATCGGGCTTAATTCTTGCTGGTTTATGATGGTAAGGAATTTGATTGTAGGGTGCGCAGTGCGCACCTTACTGCTGATTAATGATGGGTGACATTCTCCCGCCACTGAACGGAGTACCGTTACCGCGGGGGCTTCCCAAGAATCACTTCTTGAGTTTCCTGGTTGCTCCCTTACGGGATTGCGAGACTTGCCTAGATTGAGTTGCCTCAATCCCCGGTAGACCCTCTGCACAGGCAGTTTCCATTCCGCTGTGTCCCAACGTACTAATTAATTTAATGCCGCGATTTCTAATATTCTCACCAGCCGCTACGTCCCGATCTTTGATATATCCGCAATGCTCGCAATTATGAACGCGAATACTCAGATCTTTTTTCACATTAACACCACAATTGGGACACTCAACAGAAGTCCCCCTAGCGTCAACTTCGGCAAAGAACTTTCCCCTCTTCCAACATATGTATTTGACAATGGTTCGGAATTGACCGAAGGCAGCGTCGAGCATCTGTTTCCCAAACATCCCCTTGGCACTTACTCGATAATCCAAATCTTCCATGAAGATACTATCGCCTGCGTCGCAAAGTTTATGTGCTTGGTGAAAGTGAAAGTTTTTTCTTGTGTTGTCAATTTTGTGGTGAAGTCGTGCAACTTTAAGACGTTGTTTCTCGTAGTTAAAAGACCGCTTCTGTTTTCTATTCAGCCTGCGTTGCAGCAATTTCAACTGGCGAAGCAGTTGTTTGAAAAACTTAGGCGGTTTGACGAGAATGCCGTCGCTAGTTGCCAAAAATTTTTCCAGCCCGATGTCAACTCCAATTGGATGACCGTGAGGCATCGGAGTGGGAACCTTGACATTGCATTGAATATTGATGGAGGCGTACCATCGATCCGCTTTCCTCAATATCCTGACTTGCTTGAGGGCAAATCCAGCAGGAATTGGTCTGTGCAAGTTGATCCGGATGGCTCCCAACTTGGGCAATTTCAGATGAAAGTTCGTTACTGGGTTTTCCGGAAATTGGGGAAACAGCAGCGATTTGAACTGCCCAAACTTTTTAAACCTGGGGAAACCAAACCCCCTAGCTTGAAAATATTCCCAAGCTCGATGGAGTTGCTTAATCGTTTGCTGCAAAACTTGGGAAGGAACTGCGCCCAATCTGGGAAACTCCTTCTTGGATGAAGGCAATTTATTAAGCTGGTCAATCTCTCCTGGAAATTTCAGGTCTGCTGGCAAAATGTATTCCTTTTCCAAGGAACATCTATCTATGGCACACTTACGAGAGTTGCACCAGTCTTTAATTTCTCTGAGCCCATAGTTGAAAGCACCGCGACAGATTTCCATCCACTCAATGAGTTGTTGCTCTTGAGTAGCATCTGGATAGAGTCTGTAGCGATAGTTCATTGTCAGCATCGCCTAATTATACAGTATTTACTGCTTAGAATGCAAGTATTAAATGTTAATTCAAGTGGCATCGAACCACTTGAATTAACTGGGGAGTCCATGTATCCCGCCGCCAAATTGGGTACAATTATGACGGGGTCTTATAGCTCCCCAGACCCCTCGTCAAGATAAAAAATGACTCAAGACATGAAGCGGGAATTTGCCAGCCGCGACGAATTAATTGCCTACCTGCACGAACAGTTTCCCGAAGCCGCCGCCCGAGACAGTCACGTGTCACCAACCGCTGGCGGGCGCAAAGCTGCCGAGGAAGCGCTGCAACAAGTAGATCCCGGCAAGTACGCCTCAACTCGCAATTTCCTTAACGGTGCGGTAACGCGCTTGTCGCCTTATTTGCGCTATGGCGTTTTGAGTTTGGCAGAGGTACGGGATTTTGTAGTTGAAAAAGTGCGGCACCAGGAGGATGCCTTTAAACTCGTTAACGAGTTGGGATGGCGGGATTATTGGCAGCGGCTGTACGAGGAATTGGGTTCGGGAATTTGGCAAGACCGAGAATCTTACAAAACTGGTTATACTGCCAAAGATTACAGCGAAACTCTGCCGGAGGATGTTGTTAATGGAACGACTGGTTTAGTTTGTATCGACAGTGTCGTGCGCCAGTTGCAGGAAATCGGTTATTTGCACAACCATCAACGGATGTGGATAGCAGCTTATCTCGTACACTGGCGTCGGGTGCGCTGGCAAGTAGGAGCTCGTTGGTTTTTGCAGCATTTGTTAGATGGAGATCCGGCAAGCAATAATCTGTCTTGGCAGTGGGTAGCGAGCACTTTCAGTCACAAGCCTTATTTTTTTAATCGTGAAAATTTGGAGCGTTACAGTAAGGGAATTTACTGCCATGATTGTCCGCTGTACGGGAAATGCGATTTTGAGGGAAGTTACGAACAGTTGGAAGAGCGGTTATTTCCGCAGGGAGAAAAGGTCGATCGCACTGGCGGTTCAAAGAGTTGGGAACGACCTCAGAAGCGGCGAAAAAAATAAAATTAGTTGAGAGTTATTCGGGAGTTTTGAGTTGTGAATTTTGAGTTTTGAGTTGAAATAAAGTTGAGAGTTGACTGCTGACTATTAACTGACGATCGATTGACAATTACCAATTCCCTCCGCTACGCTGCGCCCATTACCAATTACCAATTACCCATTACCCATTATCAATTTATGAGCGATCGAATTATTTGGCTGCACGGTGATTGTTTGAGTCCTGAAGGTCCGGCTTTTCAAGCAGACCCTGAGTCTCCAGCGATTTGGGTTTGGGACGATAAGCTGATAGATGAATGGCAGTTGAGTCTCAAACGAATTGTTTTTATTTACGAATGTTTGCTAGAGTTGCCGGTAGTAATTCGGCGCGGCGATGTGGCTGTCGAAGTTGTTGCTTTTGCCAGAGAATCCGGCGCAAATCAAGTGGTGACGGCAGAAAGTCCCAGCCCTAGATTTCAGGATATTTGTCGGGAAATTAAGCGATCGCACCCTGTTGAAGTATTGCCCGCAGAACCGTTTGTTCGCTACAGCGGCTACATCGATC
Organism: Richelia sp. CSU_2_1; assembly: GCA_012034575.1. Taxonomy (GTDB): domain Bacteria; phylum Cyanobacteriota; class Cyanobacteriia; order Cyanobacteriales; family Microcoleaceae; genus Microcoleus. The sequence continues at coordinate 11,208 of JAAUPF010000007.1, forward strand.
TCAAGCGCTTTTCCCGCTACTGGCGCGTGGCAGAAAAATATGTTTTTTGATTAGTAATTTCCTGTTGATAAATATGAAGCCTCAATTACTGTTGAAAAATATCATCACTTTTCAATAATTTGACAAAGATGGCAAAATATGATAATTGTATCGCCAATTCTACACCAAGCCAGTACCAAATGTCCGATCGCATCTCAAATCCGCTCCCCCAACAGGTTAAGATCCTAATCTGACCTTCCTGCATTTATTGCTCAACCTGATATGGCAGAAACCCTATTGTTCAACGCCCTCCGCGAAGCCCACGACGAAGAAATGGCCCGCGACAGTTCCGTATTCGTACTCGGCGAGGACGTAGGCCACTACGGCGGTTCCTACAAAGTCACCAAAGACCTCTACAAGAAATACGGCGACCTCCGCGTCCTCGACACCCCGATCGCCGAAAATAGTTTTACAGGCATGGCAGTGGGCGCAGCAATGACGGGATTGCGCCCGATTATCGAAGGCATGAACATGGGCTTTTTGCTGCTGGCGTTCAACCAAATTGCCAACAACGCCGGAATGCTGCGCTACACCTCCGGCGGCAATTTCAAAATGCCGATGGTAATTCGCGGCCCCGGCGGCGTCGGCCGCCAACTCGGCGCGGAACATTCCCAGCGGCTTGAAGCATATTTCCAAGCAGTACCGGGCCTGAAAATAGTCGCCTGTTCGACTCCTTACAACGCTAAAGGACTGATGAAATCGGCAATTCGCGATGACAACCCCGTACTGTTTTTTGAGCACGTTCTGCTGTACAACCTGAAAGAAGATTTGCCGGAAACAGAATATTTGGTGCCGCTAGACAAAGCTGAAATAGTTCGATCGGGCAAAGATGTTACTATTTTGACTTATTCGCGGATGCGGCATCACGTCATGCAAGCTGTACCGGCATTGGTAAAAGAAGGTTACGATCCAGAAGTAATTGACTTGATTTCTCTCAAACCTTTGGATATGGAATCGATCGGCGCTTCGATTCGCAAAACTCACAAAGTCATTATTGTTGAGGAGTGCATGAAAACCGGAGGCATCGCTGCCGAATTAATTGCCTCAATCGGCGATCGATTTTTTGACGAACTTGATGCCCCAGTTTTGCGGTTGTCTTCGCAAGATATTCCCACGCCTTACAATGGCAATTTAGAAAGACTGACGATCGTCCAACCCGCTCAAATTATCGAAGCAGTCGAAAAAATGGTAGCCCTGCGAGTGTAAATAGTCAGTTGATAGTTGATAGTTGTTCGGGAGTTGGGGCGAAGCGAAGCGGAGGGGGTGCCCCCGTGCCCGCAAGCGAGTTTTGAGTTTTGAGTTAAGAACTGTCTTGAACTCAAAATTTAAAACTTAAAACTCCTTACCAATTCCCAATTCCCAATTCCCAATTCCCAATTCCCCATTACCAATGAAAACTGTCAACTGTCAACTGTCAACTGTCAACTATCAACTCCTATAAGTATGCAAAAACAGCGTTCGCTATTAGCCTTAATTTTCGTTTTAATCGTTGCCGCCATTACTGTCATAGTAACAATTCCAACGCGGCTGGGATTAGACTTGCAAGGAGGGTCGCAACTCACAATTCAAGTAAAAACTACCCCGACAATTACCAAGATAGATCGGGGAATGTTGGACGCAGTGCAGCGGATCGTCGAAAACCGCGTTAATGGTTTGGGCGTTTCCGAATCCGTCGTCCAAACAGTAGGAGAAGACCAAATTGTCGTGCAGTTGCCGGGAGTAAATGACCCGCAAGAAGCCGAAAGAATTTTGGGAGGCACTGCTAAGTTAGACTTTAGAGAACAACTGCCCGGAACAGAGACGCAATTAGCAATAGAAAGACAGTTGCAGCAAGAATTGCTAGCAAAGCAAGCTGAATTGAAAGATAGCAAAAATGAAGCCGCCATTAAAGAAAATCAGGCTGCTTTAAAAAGAAGCGATGAAGCAATCGCCAAACTATACAAAAGCAGCGGACTCGGCGGCGAAAATCTCAAAGATGCTCAACCGGATCCATTACAATCTGGAAACAATTGGAATGTCGCCCTCCGTTTCGATACCAAAGGAGGCGAACTTTTTGCCCAACTGACTAAAAATTTAGCCGGAACCGGACGCACTCTCGGCATTTTTCTAGATGACAGAATGATCAGTTCTCCTGTAGTAGGAGTGGAATTTGCCCAGACAGGAATTACTGGCGGCAATGCCGTCATTCAAGGCAATTTTAGTACGCAAGAAGCTAACGATTTGGCAGTACAATTGCGCGGCGGTGCTTTGCCGGTGCCGGTAGAAATTATTGAGAACCGCACTGTCGGCGCTAGCTTGGGTAGAGATAGCATTCAAAGCAGTATCTATGCAGGAATCGGCGGCTTGATTTTAGTCTTGGTTTTCATGGTTGCTTACTACCGACTCCCCGGCGTAATTGCGGATATTGCTCTGTTAATTTATGCTCTGTTAACTTGGGCTGCTTTCGTGCTTTTGGGAGTAACTTTAACGCTGCCGGGAATTGCCGGTTTCGTACTCAGCATCGGCATGGCTGTGGATGCTAACGTGTTGATTTTCGAGCGCACGCGGGAAGAATTGCGGGCGGGTAAAACGCTGTATCGATCGGTCGAATCTGGTTTTTACCGCGCTTTTTCCAGCATCTTAGACGGCAACGTTACCACAGTTATTGCTTGTGCTGCACTGTTCTGGTTGGGCGCTGGTTTAGTTAAAGGTTTTGCCGTAACCCTGGCATTAGGCGTGGCAGTAAGTATGTTTACTGCACTTACTTGCAGTCGCACTTTACTATTTACAGTATTGAGCTTTCCTGGATTGCGAAAACCCCAGTGGTTTTGTCCCGATTTGTCGAAAACAGCTAATGGGTAATTGGTAAGAAGTTTTGAGTTTTGAATTTTGAGTTTTGAGTTGAAGAAAGTTTTTAATTCATAACTGGTAACTTAAAACTCAGAACTTCCACTCTTCCCTTTTCCTTCTTTCCCTCTTCCTTCTTCCTTCTTCCTTCTTCCTTCTTCCTTCAATTTATGAAATTCAGCGTTATCAAACAGCGATCGCTCTGGTGGAGTATTTCCGCTGCTATCATCCTTGCAGGTATCGTGTCGATGGCGATTTCTTGGACTCGTCCCGACATCCGCGCGCCGCTGCGACCGAGTTTGGACTTTATTGGCGGCACCAGGCTGCAATTTGAACTCGACTGCACGCAACCGGAAAATTGCAAACCAATAACCAATTTAGATCCTGTACGGGAAGTTTTGAACTCTCAAGGTTTGGGCGGTAGCAGCGTTCAAGTTATCGGCGAAGAACAGCGCGGTATATTGCTGCGCACGAAAACTTTGGATGTCGAACAGCGGACTAAGTTGCAAGCTGCTTTGAGCGAAAAACTAGGTGCTTTTGCTCCTCAATCCACCCAAATAGATACAGTTGGACCTACCCTGGGTCGCCAATTGTTTACTTCGGGATTGATAGCTTTGTTAGTGTCTTTTGCTGGTATTACTATTTATCTGACGTTCCGGTTTCAGTTGGATTACGCCTTTTTTGCCTTTGTTGCTTTGTTTCACGATGTCTTCATTACTCTCGGCGTTTTCTCGTTTTTGGGTTTGGTTTTAGGAGTGGAAGTTGACAGTTTATTTGTGGTTGCACTCTTGACAATTATTGGTTTTTCTGTTAACGATACAGTGGTAATTTACGATCGCGTGCGAGAAGTGCTCAAACTAAATCCGGGGCTGCCGATCGACCAAATTGTTGATGATGCTGTAGTTCAAACTTTGGGCAGGTCAATTAACACGACGCTGACTACGCTACTGACGTTGGTTTCAATCTTTTTGTTTGGCGGAGAAACGCTGAAATACTTCGCTTTAGCTTTGATTGTGGGCTTTATTGCCGGTGCGTATTCGAGCATTTTCATCGCCAGTACGCTATTAGCTTGGTGGCGCGATCGCGCGGGCAAATCTATCGCCGTCCCTGCAGAAGGTATTCAACCGTCAGATGACAGTTGATAGTTGACATTTGACAGTCGATCGTTGACAGTTGACAGTTAACATTTGATAGTTATCGATTGTTTTTATAATCGCCGATTAGTAATTAGCGATGACTGTTGACTAATGACTAATGACTAATTACTCATAGCTAATGACTGATGACCCGAATTTTCAAATTGAAGTCCAAAGGCTCCACAAACTAACAGTATACGGTCGCTGGTTAACTGTTATATTGCTGTGGGTTACTGTAGGTGCTTTTAGCATTTGGCAATTGCGCGGTGAAATTTATTTATGGCTGGAACATTTTACATGGGCAGCAGTGTACTACAGTTTTTATTTTCGCCCCCATTTAGTTTTCGGTCTGACTGTATGTTTGGCAATGACTCTAGCAGTTCTAACTTGGCAAAGTCGCAATGTGGTGCGGGGACTTCCCATGCGAGAAAAACAGCGTTTGGAACGAACGGTGCGTCGCATTCGCCAACAAGGGCCGAGTCATCCTTTGTGGAAGTGGGTGTGTAAAAGTTCGCAGTAGTAGCTGCAGTAGGTTGGCTTTCGCTTCAATCAACCCAACATTTGATAACCCAACATTTGATAATGTTGAAAGACGATCTATTCAGTTAGGTTTCGTGCCTCAACCCAACCTAAAATTTGCGATCGCTGTCAGTGGGTAGTTTATACTAAACCCGGGTTTCTTACCCCTTTTATCAAAGAGCGAACAAATTTCTCCCCCTCTTTAACCTTAACTCCCTAACGGTCGCCATCAACATCATCCTTCAAGCTTAAGTTGACACCAATGAGTCCAGGGTAGTGGAGGGATTGTCGCCTCCCTACTTTATTTTTACTTTTGGTTGCAACTCAAAGAGCAGACATTTTGTAATATTTTGTGTTTTTCGATGACAGCATAAGTGTCTGAATTGCTAGATCCAGTTTTTTATGAAATCCCTAAAAGCCTTACAGTAAGAAGATTTCAAAGCTCATAAATCTTGTTTTTCAGGAACGCAGTTTAAGTGGCTAACTTAAGTGGCTAACTGTCCTGGACGTTTGAAAATCCTCAAGACAAAGTTGAAATATCAAGTGCAGCGTTGGAGTTCGATCGATTGGGAAATTAACCTCATGCTGTTTAACAAACGCGGCATTTCCTATTGTTCTCAACTGCGCGCACAAATTCACGATTGTTTTTGGAGAAATTTCAAATGGCTAACATTATAGGTACTCCCAACAACGACTTACTTGAAGGCACAATTGACAGTGATACCCTGACAGGATTGGCAGGCAATGACACTCTCTACGGTAGAGACGGAGACGATTTGCTGGATGGCGGTTCTGGTGCAGATAAAATGTCCGGCGGTAATGGCAATGACTTGTACATTGTCGATAATATTTCCGATGCAGTTACCGAGAATGCTGCGGAAGGTATCGATCGAGTAGAATCCACGGTCAGCTACACTTTAGGAGCCAACTTAGAAGACCTCCATTTAAAAGGAACTGATGCTATTGATGGCAGGGGAAATAACTCGCACAATGCTATTTTAGGTAATGATGCCAACAACTCTCTCTACGGTTTTGGCGATCGCGATTACTTATCTGGTGCGGGCGGTAACGACTTTCTCAATGGCGGTGATGGAGACGACCAAATCTACGGCGGTACGGGAGACGACCAAATCTATGGTGGTGCTGGTGCCGACGAAATGTATGGCGGTAGCGGTAACGACCAATATCTTGTGGATAATGAGGCCGATTTAGTTACCGAACAAATAGCAGAAGGCACTGATACTGTAGTCACTGCCAAAACCTATACTTTAGGTGCAAATGTCGAAAACCTGACCTTGACTGATGCTGCTGATGCTGATGGTACGGGTAACGAATTGAATAATTATATGCTGGGAAATGCCGGCAAGAACTTCCTGAAAGGTGAGGATGGAGACGATAAAATCAATGGTAGGGGTGGCGATGATTCCATTCTTGGTGATGGTGGAAATGACACGCTGTTAGGTGATGCTGGAAAAGACTTTCTCTATGGCGTGAAAGGTAACGATATCCTCTACGGTAATGACGATGACGATCGAATTTTTGGCGGTGGCGGCGATGACCTCCTCTATGGTGGTAATGGCAACGATATCTTAGCTGGTGGTAGCGATCTCGATCCTGCAGGCAATAACATTCTCTGGGGCGGTGCAGGTGCAGATGCTTTCAGATTCTATTTCGGTCCTAATGGTATTGACACTATCAAAGACTTCAACAAGAGTGAAGCTGACAAAATAGAAATTCACCGCTCTTTTGGCGCTACTTCTCTCAATCAATTCAGCTATAACAGCAATACTGGTGCTTTGTTATTCAATAACGTTCAGTTTGCAACTCTTGAGAATAAGCCTGCTGGTTTCTCCGCGGCTAATGATATTGTTCTCTTGCCTTGAGATTGACGTTTTGAATTAATCTCAGATTTTGTATCATTCGGCGGTTGAAACCGCTTTATTTGACCTCAAAGTCGAATAACGAGCGTAGCATATTCGACTTTGAGGTCAAACTATACAAACCCCAGGACGCCTGCGCGGACTAAAGAATTAAGAGTACCTTATGGGTACTCTTTTTTGTTTTTAGATTAAAGCATAAGTGACTGAAGCGCTCGATCGCACATTTATCGCAAACTTTAAAACCTTTGGATTGCCAGCTTTTTAACATCGCGGTCGGTATTTTTTTTTGCGTTTTTCTAAATGGCTAGTTTAACTGTCTAATTGTCCTGGACGTTCGCTGTCGATCGAGACAAAGTAGATATATCAGGTGCAGCGTTAGAGTGCGATCGATAGGGAAATTAATCTCAAAACAAATGCGAGATTAGCTATCTTTTGACTTTGCATTTCGCTCAAAATCAATCCAGATTTTGATTGCAATATTAATCGATCGCCACACCCGATATCGGCTCGATCGCGCAAAAATCGATCGCGCATCTAATTCGCAATTTGCAGGCAGGTTCTTAACTTTGAGAACCCACAAAAAACAGCAAAAAAAACTTCAAAAGGAGCAACTTCAATGGCTAAGGGAAAACCGATCGTAGGTTCCGATGACCCTGATGTTTTGAATGGTACTAGCGGAGATGATACTATCTGGGCTATAGGTCGTAACGATGACATCTATGCCTGGGCGGGTAACGATAAGGTTTATGCGGGTTGGGGAAATGATACTGCTCATGGCGGTGTGGGCAATGATACCCTCTTTGGTGAAGACAACGACGATTATATGTATGGCGACGAAGGCGCAGATCGAATTTGGGGAGGTGACGGTAACGATTACCTCAACGGTAGCAATGGTTTATTTAATAGCACCGATTCTGCTGATGTACTTTTGGGCGAAGCGGGCAACGATACCTTAGATGGTTGGACTGGTAACGACACCCTTTATGGTGGCTACGACCGCGATTTATTGCTTGGTTCCTTCGGTAATGATTACCTCGATGGTGATTACGGTGACGACCAACTTTATGGCGAACCTGGTAACGACACGATGTATGGAGGTGGAGGGGCAGATCGGTTTATTTTCAACTCTAGCCCTGCCTATGAAGGTATCGATTTAATCCAAGACTTTCACTACTGGGAGGGTGATAAAGTGCAAATTTCCATAAGTGGTATGGGAGTGTCTTCAGTGCATGAATTCCAATACAATAACAGCACTGGTGCGCTGTCGTTTAAAAACCAGCAATTTGCCAAAGTGCCGGGTGGGTTTCGTCCCGATACTGATATCGTCTTCGTTGGTTAAAACTTTTCGTTCTGGTTAGGAGTTGTTTGAAAACTTTGATGTCTCTGGAATTTACTTACGGGTAGTTAGCAACTGGGTTTTTTACGATCGCCCTTTACGAAAGTGCGGCATATTTTGTAAAAAGCCCGGTTTTTTGTCTGGAAGTTTTCGCTTAATTCGGAATTATCTGACATCTTATACCATTATCAACAATCCTGTAGGGGCGGGTTCGCCAAGGGATTCTGGGGCTGCAAACAGGTTAAATAAACCCGCCCCACCCCACGAATAACCCCCAATTGACATTGGTGCAAGATATCAGAATTATTAAACCGCAGAGGACGCAGAGGAATCGGAGGAAGGGGAGAGAATATCCTGTCGGTTTGGGTCGATCGAACGCAATAAGATTAGCTCGATCGTACTCGCGCAACTACCAGTATTTTGCGGACTGAAGTCCGTACTACGAACTGTTATCGAGCGATCGCTCCCAATGACTCCAAGGTTGCTTTTTGAGCTTCTGTAATTCCCGTGACTCCGGTAATATTCATGCCTTCATAGGGTCGATCGACTCTGAGGGTTTTCCAACACTCTCCTGTATTGATATCCCACAACTTAATCGTTTCATCCTCTCCCGCACTCGCCAGCAAATTCCCACTCGGATGCCAAACAACTGACCAAATAGAGTTGCTATGTCCTTGGAGAATCTTGATACATTGACCGCTGTTAATATCCCAAATCCGCACAGTTCGATCGCCCCCCGCACTAGCAATCATTTGCCCGTCTGGACTCCAGGAAATCGATCGCACGGAATCACTGCGTCCTAACAATTGTTGCCGGCATTGACCGTCGATCGCGCTCCACAAACGCACAGTTTGGTCGTCGCTGCAACTAGCTAAAATTTTGCCGTCGGGACTCCAAGCAACCGACCAAACCCAACTGCTATGTCCTGACAAAATATTCAAACATTCGCCACTATTAACATCCCACAATGCAATGGTTCGATCGGTACTGCAACTGGCGAGGATTTTGCCATCGGGACTCCAGGCAACTGACCACACCCAACCAGTATGTCCTGACAGTATATTCAAACATTGACCGCTAGTGGCGTCCCACAGCCCGATCGTCAGATCTGTACCGCAACTTGCTAAGATCTTGCCGTCGGGACTCCAGGCTACAAATCGCACCCAATGGTGGTGTCCTAATAATGTTTTTTCGCAGCGTCCGTTTTTAGTATCCCACAGTCGGATGGTGCAATCGGCACTGCTGCTGGCAAGGGTTTGCCCGTCGGGACTCCAAGCTGCTGACCAAATCGACTCGCTGTGCCCTCGCAATGCGGCGACAGGCTGGGTTCGATCGAGATTCCACAGGCGAATCGCTCGATCGTCACTGCTGGCAAGGGTTTGACCGTCGGGACTCCAAGCCAGGGACCAGATCGACTGAGTGTGTCCTCGCAACACTTTTAGAGAATGGCCGCTATCGGTGTCCCAAAATCGCACGGTGCGATCGAAACTACCGCTGACTAGCTTGCGTCCGCCTGCATCCCACGCGACGCACCACACCGGGCTGTTATGCCCCTGCAAAGTTTTTAAACAATCACCGTTACTAGCATCCCACAGCCGAATCGTTCGATCGTCACTGCCGCTGGCGAGAATTGTGCCGTCGGGGTTCCAAGCCACGGATCTTACCCAATTGTGATGTCCTTGCAGGAGATGTTGGCATCGATCGTTTTCGACATCCCAAATCTTGACATTGGGGCTGATGCCGCCGATGGCAATTGTTTTACCATCTGGATTCCAGGCGATCGATCGAATTCGAGTTCCCTGAAGTTCGATCGTTCTGAGATACTCACCGCTACCAGCTTGCCAAAATCGGATCGTTCCATCATCACTACCGCTTGCCAAAACTTGTCCGTCGGGAGTCCAAGCCAAGGTCCAAATCCAGTTTTGATGACCGTTGAGAACTTGCAAACATTGACCGTTTTGTGTATCCCAAAAACGAATGGTTCGATCGGCACCAGCACTAGCAATTATCTGTTGAGTTGGATGCCATGCGATCGTCCAAATCGAATCATCATGACCTTGACAAGTATTAAGACATCGCCCGTTACTAATATCCCACAACCGCACAGTGCGATCGATGCTGCTGCTGGCTAGAGTTTGCCCATCTGGACTCCAGGCTAGTGCAAAAATCCAATTAGTATGTCCTGTTAAAGTGGCGATCGGTTGATGGTTGCTGGCTTGCCACAAGCGAATTTCACCGCGACTGTCGCCTGTTGCTAATATTTCACCGTCAGGACTTAAGGCTACTACGAAAACTAGGGCAAAGTTTTGAGTGAAGGATGATTTTGTTAAGTTTGCGCCTTGAAAATTGACGCGATGTAAATTCATATCCTGCAAACAAGCGTGCCACAAATCTAGGTAGGAAAAGTCATATCCCGTTAAATCGATATCTAGGAAACGATACAGATTGAAGAGATTTCCTCCGGCGTACCGACAGGCTAGATCGAATTTTGCTGAATTTTTTCGCAGCAGTTCTAGAAGTTCTCGCAGTTTTTGTTCTACTAGATGGGATGCGAGGATGCGATCGGACAATCTGGAAATAATTGGAGCTAAAATTAGTCGGTTTTGAGTTTCCCAAATGTAATTTTGGACAGTGGTTTTGGTTAAGGTATGGCTGGAAAGCAAATTTAGTTTGCCTTCTGTTAATTCAGTGACAATTTGCTCGATTAACCGCTCGGTCACGTATTCCATGACGACAGGTTGTTGCGTGTAATTTCCCGAGCGTTTTTCAATCAGCGATCGCCAAGACAATCTTTCTAAGGCTTCTAACAATTGAGCGTTAGAAACATTTTGCACGATATCTTCTTGCAGTTGCGAGATATTTGTCCATTCTCGATCGATCGCCAGCCAGTACATAATGTTTTGCTCCAATTCAGACAGCCGATCGAATTGATGGTCTAGCAGCCGACGCAATCCATTAAATACTAAAGTTTCCTGTGCTAAAAACAGCTCGATTTCCCCGTCGAATAAATCGCGAATTGAAGTTGCGACAATTTTTAATGCTAAGGGATTGCAGCGATAGCGATCGCACAATTCCTGTTTGTGACTGGCTAAACCAGTTAAACCAGTTGTTTCGATCGATGCTGCTGCTGCTTCTGGAGAACCGCCTAACTGCAAGCTGCGGATTGTTAACTCGCCTCCTTCTAATTGAGCGAATTGAGAGCATTTTTCCCGAGATGTTAATACCAAACAACTTTGATGGCGAGTTTCGGCGATCGCGCGCAACAACTCTCCATAGACTTCATAACCTGGAAGGAATTGTCCGGTGCGATCGCCTGTTTGCAGTATAGTTTCAGCATTGTCTAAAACTATCAAACAGCGGCGATCGCGCAGGCATTTCAGCAAGCTACTTAAGTCTGCTTTAGTATCTTGTTGGCCTGAGAGAAATGGCACTAATTCTGCTAACAAGATTTCTAAAGGCGGGGCATTGCGGAGCGAGCGCCAAATTACATAAGTAAATCGATCTTGCAGCATTTCTGCTACTTTAACTGACAAAGCTGTTTTGCCAATACCGCCAATACCAAAAATGCCGATTAACCGACAATTATCTTGCAAAATCCATTGAGTGAGGGTGGCAATTTCTGCGGCACGCCCCCAAAATCGAGAAACATCAAGGGCTTCTCCCCAATCTTGGGCGATCGATTTTACAGGTTCTTTTTGTGGGGCTGCGGGTGCTGGATGAATGTAATCTTGTTCTGTTAATGTCAAGTCAAAGGCGCGAAATAAATCTTCTAAAGTTTGGCGATCTACCGCAGATTTACCGCTGCGCAACCGTCCGATCGATCGAGCGCTAAGCCCTGTTAAAGTGCTCAATCTTTCTAAGGTGTAAGTAGAGTTACCATTTTCGGAAATGGCTAATTGTTCTTGAGTATTTTGTAAGCGATGCAAACCCCAATCGGAAAGAATCACGCCTCGGCGCTTGCGCTTTTTAGGCAGTTGAGTCATATTTTAACTATTCCAAATGTACCCCCAATCCGGCAGGGATTTAGAGTATTTTTTGCGTAGGTTAGGTACACAAATATTGTAGGTAGAAGGCACTGCCGTGTCCTTGCGAGGATTGTTCGATCGGCGGGTGTGCTTCCTAAACCTGCAATCTGCTGTAAATCCCTGCCTCAAAGCACCAGTCCCTTGCAAGAGGACTCACAGACATCTTTTCAAATTAGGTTTTTGCTCGGGGCGGGGGAAATTGCCATGACAAAACACTATCTCTAGATGTTGTGCGTAGGTTATAACTTCAGATCTCAATTATAAATGGCTTAGTTTGTGTTGTGTTTGCGCTAAGGTGCAAACTATGCGCCCTACATTACAGATGGAATGCGATCGTCAGTTCTGTTGGTTTTTGTTTGGATTTTTGGTTAGTTGTTTGTGCAAATAAAATTAGTACAAAAAATTTAGAGGAGCGGCAAAATGCCAGAAATTAGATAGTGTAGTTTGACGATTTGAAGGTGAATTTTGTTCCGGCATTTGGCGTTTTTAAAGTGATGGCTGTAAAGGTACTATTCAGCGATCGCATTTCATGAGATAATTACAATCATGTTGAAGATCGATTAATCGATCTCGCAACAAAGCCGATTTAAAATGCGATCGCCCGATACCGCTTCAGCCGAAAAATAATATTTTTTAGCGCCGATTTTGAGCTACTATAAAAACAAAAATATATAGCCAAAAAGAGCGATCGGGCAACACCCCAACCCTCAACACAAACCACTCATTCGACTGCAATCCAAACAACTTGACGCGGAGCCTTTACTAATGACCCACTTCGGAATTCTCTGTCCGGCATCCACCGGCCACCTCAACGCCATGATACCTTTAGGTAACGAACTACTTCGCCGAGGTCATCGAGTCACCGTATTTAACTTTCTTGATGCTCGATCGAGAACTTTAGCCGGTGGCTTAGAATTCCAGCCATTAGCTGAAGATGAATTTCCCCTCGGTGCTAGTGCCAAAATCTTAACGGAAATGGGAAAACTCAGCGGAATTGCCGCCTTGAAATATAATTTTCAAAATCTGCCAAAAACTTCTCGTGTCATTCTCAAAACTGCTCCCGTTGCTATTAAAAACTCAGGTATCGAAGCTTTGCTGGTAGACCAATTTTCACCGGAAGGAGGAACGGTTGCCGATATTCTCAACCTGCCTTTTATAACTGTATGCAATGGGTTAATTTTGAACAGAGAACCTAGCATTCCTCCCGCTGTTACTACTTGGAAATACAGTCAGACTTGGCAAGGAAGCTTGCGCAATCGAGTAGGCTATCGCTTACTCAATACGATTACCAAACCGATTCGCAAGACGATCGCCGAATTTCGCAAAGAGTGGAAATTACCTCTCTATTCTCACCCGAACGATTATTACTCAAAACTCGCTCAGATCGGTCAGCAACCTGCTGAATTTGATTTTCCCCGGCAAAATTTACCCCCGCATTTCCATTTTACCGGCCCTTATCAAAATCCTGCACTGCGTCAATCAGTACCTTTTCCTTTTGAACAATTAACTGGCAAACCATTGATTTATGCTTCGATGGGAACGATTCAAAATCGGTTACTGGAAACTTTTCAAACCATTGCCTCTGCTTGTGAAGATTTAGACGCTCAATTAATCATCGATCTCGGCGGTGGTGCTACTCCCGAATCCTTGCCAAAGTTAGCGGGAAATCCGATCGTAGTTGCTTGTGCGCCGCAATTAGAACTATTAAAGAGAGCAACTCTCACGATTACTCATGCCGGGATGAATACGACTTTGGAATCGTTGAGTAATGGCGTACCGATGGTGGCAATTCCTGTGACAAATGACCAGCCGGGAATTGCTGCGCGGATTGCTTATACGGGTGTTGGCGAACTGGTTGCTTTGAAGCAATTAAACGTCGATCGAGCGCGAAATGCAATTGTAAGAGTTTTGACACAAGAGAATTACAAACAAAGGGCGATCGAGATGCAAGAAGTAATAGCGCGATCGGGCGGAGTCAAAAAAGCTGCTGATATTATCGAACAGGTTATATTGACTGGAAAACCTGTTTTGGCTTCCCAAACCTAAAAATAAGCCGCAGCAAGGGTATGTGCGATCGCTATAGGACTTACGCAACAAGAAATTTAAGACACTATTTATAGCAGTAAGGTGCGCAGTGCGCACCCTACAGATAGACTTTGTGCGAGTTCTATAAGTTTTATGTAGGCACTTGGGAATCAAAGCTAAGCTGGATGTAATAAACAGTACAGCGTGTATGAAAAAAATGCTTTATTCACTTTTGCCTAAATCTCAAGTCCAAGTCCGCGTTTTAAAACAGCTAGCAGCCGCTATTTCTGCTGCCTTAACTATTAGTGCAACTAGCAGTTTAAAACCCTCGCCGGCACTGGCTGCTGGCGACATCCCCCCCGTACAAACTTCGACCCAGCTAGCAACAAAACCCAGCAATTTGCTGTTGAGCCAGCTACCTCAAAATACGGTTGCCGTCCAAACAGTTCAAATGGATTTGTTCAGCGGTATTATTCCAATTATTATCGGCGGTGTGGTGGTAATTGGCATTCCCTTATTTTTTGGCGGATTGGTGGTAATTGGCGATCGCGAAGTGGGAATTGTCAGTAAAAAATTCAGTCTCGGCAACAAGTCTTTACCAGCCGGAGATTTAATTGCTTTAAACGGAGAAGCTGGATATCAAGCCGATACTTTGCCCCCCGGTTGGCACTGGGGTTATTGGCCCATCCAATACAGCGTTCGTAAGGAATCTCTAACCGTAGTTCCTCAAGGCGAAATTGCTTTAATTATTGCAGCAGGTGGCGCGCCAATTCCACCGCAGCGCATCCTCGGCAAAATTACAGAATGCGATAACTTTCAAGATGCTCGCAAATTCCTTAAAAGCGGTGGCGAAAAAGGCAGGCAACTCGGCATTTTAACCGCAGGCAGCTATCGAATTAACACCGCATTATTTACGGTAATTACAGCAGCAAACGCTCCCAAACACGGGATGACACCGGAACAATTAAAACTGTGCAAAATTTCTCCCGATAAAGTTGGAATCGTAACAACTTATGACGGCATTCCGATTCAAGATGGCGAAATTGCAGGTCCGATCGTCCCGAATCACGACAACTTCCAAAACGCGCAGAAATTTATCACTGCCGGCGGGCGGCGCGGCTTGCAGGAACAAGTTTTACTTTCCGGTTCTTGGAACTTAAATCCTTGGTTTGTCGGCGTGGAACAAGTGCCGATGACTGAAATTCCGATCGGCTATGTCGGCGCAGTTATTTCCTATGTGGGAAAAACCTCGGAAGATATCAGTGGCGCTGCTTTCACCCACGGCAATTTAGTAGAAGTTGGCAATAAAGGGGTGTGGATAACGCCGCTTTATCCCGGCAAACATCCGCTAAATACGCGCATTTTGAAGGTAGAACTAGTACCGACTACAAATATCGTTTTGAACTGGTCTAGCAAGACAGAAAGGCACAGTTACGATTCGCAACTTTCATCTTTAACGGTGCGATCGCAAGACGGTTTTGCCTTCGATTTAGAAGTAGCTCAAATCATTCACGTCGGCGCTTTGGATGCTCCGAAAGTCATCTCTCGCGTGGGTTCGATGCAGAACTTAGTAGACCACGTTTTGCAGCCGACGATCGGCAATTATTTCCGCAATTCTGCTCAAGCTTATTCTGTATTAGATTTTCTCTCAGCCAGGAGCGATCGACAAGCAGAAGCAGCGGAGTATATCAAAGCAGCTTTGCGCACCTACGACGTGCAAGCAATTGACACATTAATCGGCGATATTTTACCACCTGCCGAGTTGATGCAAACTCAGACCGATCGCAAAATTGCCGAAGAACAGCGCAAGACTTACGAAGTGCAGCAATTAGCCCAAACTCAGCGCCAACAATTGGTCAGAGAAACTGCTTTAGCCGAGATCCAACAAGAGATGGTAAAATCAGAACAAGGCGTCAAAATTTCCGAGTTAAAAGCGAATTCTCAAATCAAACAAGCCCAGGGTGAAGCTGAGTCAATTCGGGTAAAAGGAAACGCTCAAGCAGAAGCTTATCGGGCGGGTGTGGTAGCATTGGGAGGTTCCGGTTATACGGCATTGCAACTAATGCAAATTATCGGCGATCGCAAGGTGCGAGTCGTGCCGGATGTTTCGGTTAGCGGCGGCGGTAGCGGCGGTTTGATTGACGGTTTGCTGGGCATGATGGTGTGGAATCAAACGGGTAAAAATGGCGAGAATGGCGGAGAATTGCCTGTAGTTAAGTTACAGAAATCAGAACCCGGTATTGTAGAAAATGCACCTAAATTGCCAGTAGCAAAAATACCGGAATCTCGCAATAATTCACCCGTTGCCAATTCCTTAGAGGTCGATATTGATTCGCTATTTGATGAATTGCCCTTGGACGATCGATCTTTAAGTTAGTCATTTGTTACCAGGCTTTACTCGTTACCAGGCTGAAGCCTGGTAACCAGTCATTAGTCCGCGAAGGCGGACTTTGTGTGTGTAGGCGCGAATTCTATTCGTCGTAAATTATTTATTCGTTCCTAGTCTCTACCTATTCTGTTTACCTTTTTATTACTTGATGGTTGAAACCCGTTGACTTCAAATTCGTATGTGGCGAAGCGTCCGTCATACGAATTCGAGGTCAAACTATACAAACGAAATCCGTCTGCGCGGATTTAAGAATTAAGGAGATATTTAACCCGGCTTGTTATAATTCAATTATTCTGACTTTCAATTTTCCGTCGCAACTCCCGAATTACTGTACTTGTATGCCGATCGCGCGACATTTGCCAGCATTCTTGCACAATTTCCGATACATTAAAATTAGGGAAATAACGGCTAATTGAATTTTCGACATATCGATCGTTTTGCAATTCGTAAATTGTCAGATTATTTTTTATAAACAGCCAAACTTCCGGCACTTGATAAGGCAAATAATCATCTAGATCGGTGTAGTTAGTTACGTCTATTTCGATTGCTAAATCCGGCGGTGGATTGACGCCCCAAGCAATCCTATCTTTACCAAGAATTGCCGCGCAATTAGCGTTTTTAACCGCAGTTGCAAATACTTGAAAGCGGGCGATCGTGTTATAATAGATAAAACTTAGGACAAGAAACCGGGTTTGAAGTAAAAAATCTCAGATTATTAACAATCTATGACTAAGTTGCTCGAACTTGCAATTGCCCGCTTGAAAACTCTACCTGCTAGCGAACAGGATGCGATCGCGGCGATGATTCTGGAAGAACTAGAAGACGAAATTCGTTGGGATGAAGCATTTGAACGTTCTCAAAATGCCCTGGCTTTTCTTGCAGGGGAAGCTATGGCTGAATATCGTGCGGGTAAAACTCAAGAATTAGACCCAGAAACATTGTGAAATCGCGTATAACCGATCGATTGAGGACAGATTTAAGATTGCGTTTATCAACAGGTTCATCAAAAACATCAGATAACATTTGTAAAAGCTTGTAACCTACATCTTTAGCGTGACCCGGAGTACAACCATAAGTATTAGCAATATCAGAATACTTATGTACTGCACCCTACTGCAAGCTAAAGCATTATCTTTTTATCGATCGGCGATCGCACTCTTGTAGTTGCACAGTTATCGCGGATACAAAAAAGTTTCTTATTCATCCAAAAAGAGAAACTCTAAATACTATCAACGATCGACTATCAACTATTTAAGAAATCAGCAAAACAATTTTACCAGTTACCGAACCTGTTTCTAAAAGTTTGTGAGCGGCGGCAGCTTCTTCTAGCGAGAAAGTTTGGCTGACATAAATTTTTAGCAAATTGCGATCGCACAAACGAGCGCACTGCTGTAAAATCTTAGCTTGTTGCTGCTGTTCCTCTACCAAATTTTGCAGCATCGGCGTTAACATCAATTCCAAACTAATTCGCTGGTTGCGCGTCCTTGCTGTTTTCAAATTCCCCAAGGCCGGATCTGGTTCTAAAATCGTTACTACATCTCCATAAATCTTGACAGCCGGGATAGTTTTGTAGAAAGTTTCGCCGCCGACAGTATCAAAACCAATGTCAACTCCTTCTCCATCAGTCCAAGCCAAAACTTCACTGATAACATCGGTATCTTTGTAAAAAATAACTCGATCGGCACCCAACTGCCGCACGAATTCAGCTTTTGTTTCAGAACTCACAGTAGCGCACACTTCAGCACCTTGCAACTTTGCCAATTGTATTGCAACGTGACCGACACCGCCCGCACCAGCTTGTACCAAAACTTTTTGACCGGCTTGCAATCTAGCGCGATCGTACAGCGATTCCCATGCTGTAATTAAAACTAACGGTGCCGCAGCAGCTTCCGCAAAACTTAAAGCAGCAGGTTTTTTAGCAATAAATCTTTCATCAACCACTGCTAATTCAGCATAATTACCGTGAGGCCCTCCCAAACCGCCGCTGCAGAAAAATACTTCATCCCCAACTTGAAAATCTCGGACGCCAGCGCCTACCGCCTCGATAACTCCCGCCCCGTCGCAGCCTAAAACGTGAGGAGTTTGCTGCGGGTAAAAAGTGCCGCGCGATCGCAATTTAGTATCGATCGGATTCACTCCAGCAGCGCGCAAGCGCACCAAAACATCAGTTGATTTTTGGAGAGTAGGTGCTGGGATTTCTTGCAGTTGCAGGACTTCGGGATTTCCCGGCGTTAAAAGAGCGATCGCTTTCATTTTAGTGTTAATTCCTGTTATCTCTATCTGCAATTTTAGTGATTAGTGATTAGTCATTAGTCATTAGTTTTTAGTGATTAGTGCGAGCGTCCCCGATCGCTTTTTTGTCCAAAGTCTTTAGTGATTAGTCCTCGCTTTATGATTGCGCGCGATCGAGCCAATTTGATATACCAATCAGTTATAATTAATGACTGATAACTAATGACTGATAACTAATGACTGCTGACTGCTGACTGCTGACTGCTGACTGCTGACTGCTAACTAATGACTGCTGACTAATTACTGCTGACTAATTACTTAAACTTTCGCTTCCAAACTCTTAAGAAACTCAGTATTGACACCCGACTCCCGAGTCAGAGCAATTTTACCAGTTCGGGCAATTTCCTTGATGCCAAATTTATTCAAAACCTGGACGATCGCCACCATTTTACCAGGGTCTCCGGCTACTTCCAAAGTCAGCGTATCATCCCCAATATCGACCACCCGCGCTCTAAAAATTTGAGCTAACTCAATAATCTCCGATCGCGTCCCCGAAGCTGCATTAACTTTCAACAACATCAACTCCCGTTCCACGCAAGGAATTTCCGTTATATCCTGAACTTTAAGTACATTAATCAACTTGTAAAGTTGCTTCGTCAACTGTTCGATAATTTGGTCATCTCCCGGCACAACCATTGTAATCCGAGAAACTCCCCCTTGCTCTGCCGGACCGACAGCCAGACTTTCAATATTAAAACCCCGGCGGGCAAACAAGCCAGCAATTCGAGTGAGGACACCCGCTTCATCTTCAACCAAAACCGAAAGAGTATGTTTCATTTATCCTAAAAAGACGCATGGCGTGCAGTTCTACTTTCGCCTGTTAAAAAACCCGTTTTCTGGGGATTTTCTTTTTGCAAAACGGCACACCCGCTGAATCTGCAAACAATATTTTATCCGATCGTCCCTCGATCGAGTCCTATTTCTGCATATTTGAAAAAATGTGAACGAACGTACACAATTCGCCCAACATAGAAAAACTTATAATCCTTGGCAGCAGACAAACGCAAATAGCATAATCTGCGTTCATCTGCGTTCATCTGCCTCAATCTGCGGTTGCAAAACTCAAACAGCAGTCTCAGACTTTGCAGCATCCACCGGATCGTCCTTAAACACAACCCGCAACAGCGGCGGTGCCAAAAAAGTCGTCAAGATTACCATCATAATAATCGCCGCTTGCAAAGGCTCAGAAAGCGCGCCGCTCGTCGCACCGACAGCAGCAAAAACCAGTCCGACTTCGCCTCGGGGAATCATGCCCACACCGATCGCCAGTCGGTTAATATTAGCTTGACCCCAAACTACAGCACCAGTGACCACTTTGCCGACGATCGCCACGACAATCAAGAAAACAGCCATTGTCAAACCTTCTCGGTTAGCAGGAACCGCA
Source organism: Richelia sp. CSU_2_1 (assembly GCA_012034575.1). GTDB lineage: Bacteria > Cyanobacteriota > Cyanobacteriia > Cyanobacteriales > Microcoleaceae > Microcoleus. Next base: position 31,059 of record JAAUPF010000007.1, read on the forward strand.
GGATTGAGCACTCCCAAATTAGTTTTAGCACCAACACTCACAAAAAATATCGGCACAATAAAATCCGAAATCGGGATTACCTGACTTTCTAACTCTTTGCGTTTGTCGCTCTCGTCAAACACCAAACCGGCAGCAAAAGCTCCTAAAATAGCTTCCAAGTGAATTGCCGCGCCGATGTAAGCTAGGATAAACGCAAAAATTAGCGCCGGAATCACCAACTCACCGCGAGTTTTCAATTGGTCGGAGATTGCCACAAAGGACTTGTTAAAAAACTTACCCAGCAAAATCGAGCCAACCAAAAACACAGTCGAACTGATAATCAGATAAATCACATTGCTGACATCAACTTCCCCTGTTTTTGCCAAACTCGCCACCACAGCCAAAACGATAATGCCTAAAACATCATCAATCACGGCCGCGCCAACAATAATTTGACCTTCTTTTGACGACAACCTCCCCAATTCGGAAAGTACCTTAGAAGTAATCCCAATACTCGTCGCCGTCAAAGCCGCCCCGGCAAAAATTGCCGGCACCGCACCGATGCCGAATATAGTCATCAACCCAAAAGTACCGGCTGCAAAAGGTACTACTACCCCGACGCAAGCCACTATTGTTGCTTGAATTCCGGCTTCTAGCAGTTCTTTTAAATTAGATTCCAAGCCGACTTCAAACAGCAGAATGATGACGCCGAGTTCTGATAAAACTGACAAAACTTCGCTTTGCGCCAGAAATGTTGCTTGCGCTGCTTCCGGATCTAAACCTGCCGTAGCTTCGAGGAATTTTATCAGTAAGGAATCAGAACTGCTGGCCCCTCCTTCCGGAAAAACTAGCAGGTGCAAAGCGGAATATCCGACAATTACTCCTGCGACTAATTCTCCTAAAACAGGTGGAAAACCCAGCCAGTTAGAAAATTCTCCTCCTATTTTGCTGGCGAGGTAAATAACTACTAAACTTAACAAAACTCCGCAAAGTACAACAGAAGGTTCTGCTTCTGGTGCGGTTGCTAGTAAGTTGGGAACGATCCCAATCGCGATTAAATTGGTCATGATTTAGGGTGAGAATCTGCTTTCTGCTACATCAAATCGATCGAAAATGCTCGATCTGTACGTCTCTAATTGTTGAAAACCCAGACATTGGCCGACAAAGAGCCATTAGTGTAACCATCGCAGCGGTGAACTGCCTTGCAGTGCTTCCCAAGAATACTTTGCAAGGGCACCTTCCCCACACTCAAGTCAAACGCATCAGATTTCCTGACAGTAACTTTACCAAAATATGTACCTGCTTGTTTTTTCGTAGAGACAATTGCTTGAACGCGACTTCTGCGCCACCCTGGGAAAAACTAAATTTGTCAACTTGACAGATTTATTACTTCGTGCATGGCGCGTCAAAAAAACACGCGGTGTTGCAGCGAAGGCATTTGGCGGCGCACTTGTTCGAGTCTGTCGGGATTAATTTCTGCAATTGCCACTCCCGGCGCATCCCCCGCATCGGCCAAAACCACTCCCCAAGGGTCTACAATCGTTGCGTGGCCGTGGGTTTGACGGCGATCGTAGTGGCGGCCGGTTTGTGCCGGCGCGATCGCGTAACAAGTATTTTCGATCGCCCTAGCTTGCAGCAATACCTTCCAATGATCTTTACCGGTGTAAGCGGTAAATGCGGCCGGCACGAACAAAATATCTGCTCCTTTGGCAGACATATGCCTGTACACTTCCGGAAACCGCACGTCGTAACACACCGAAAGTCCCATCGTCCCCAACTCTGGCGATACATACACTGGTGGCAAATTTTCACCAGCTTTTACCGTGCTCGATTCCCTGTAAGTAATCCCGTCGGGCACGTTTACATCAAACAAGTGTACTTTTTGGTATCTTGCCAGTTCTTCACCGTTTTTACCTACCAGCAAGCAAGTATTGTATACTTTTCCACCCTGGGCCGGCACCGGAAACCCGCCGCCCAGAATCGTTATTTGGAAGCGCTGGGCCATTGTTTTGAGGAATTTTTCGCTGTGGAGGCCGATCGTTTCTGCTTGCGCGATCTTTTCCTCCTCTTCTCCCATAAATGCAAAATTTTCTGGCAGGGTAACTAATTCTGCGCCCCTGCGCACTGCTAAATCTATTAATTCTTCTGCCTGAACTAAATTTTTTTGCAGTTCGGGCAAGCTAGTCATTTGAACTGCTGCAGCGAGATAAGATTTCATTGATAGTCGATCGTTGATAGTTGATAGTTGACAGTTGACGGTTGACAGTTGACAGTTGACAGTTGGTAATTCTCTTCCCTCTTCCTTCTTCCCTCTTCCCTCTTCCCTCTTCCTTCTTCCCTCTTCCTTCTTCCCTCTTCCTTCTTCCCTCTTCCTTCTTCCTTCTTCCTTCTTCCTTCTTCCTTCTTCCTTCATTCAATTCGATCGAGAGTTTTGATATTTTAGCTAGCTTTGCAATCAATCGCCGCTCAAAACTCAAAACTCTCTACTTTTTATTTAGGTTTGGCAACCTAAATCCGCTGAAATTTTATGGCATCGGATGGAAAAGGAGGTCGGGGAAAAAGCGGTTGAACTCAATCAAAATTCCCGCCGTGATTACCATCCAAACTGTTGCCAAGACAGGTGCTGTCGAAAGATACTTCACAAAGTATTGCATGAATTCTGCTCCTCAAAGGTAGAGATAAATTAAACAAGTACGCAAACTGGTTTTCCGACGGGATTTTAGACTGGGAATTTGCACTGACTAAAATCCCCATTTGCTAGCGAGGCGAAACAGTGATTTCGTCGTCCTTAGCAAACATTTCACCGGTGGTGATTTCTTTCAGCGCTGCCAAAGGCCACAAAAAGCCGCTCAGCATATATTTGATTGCCACAGGAACATCGATAATAATCTCTTTTTCCTCTGGGCTGTCTGATTTTTTAGCAGCTTGCAGGTAAGAGCGGCCTACCCAACCGATCCAACCAGCAATATACAAGAACAGCACGCTGGGAATCAAAAAGTCGCCGGCCCGACCCAAACTGCCATCCACGATTAAGTGGGGATAGCCTTCGGGCCCGCACAAAGCTTGGGAATAACGATCGAATCTCGCCTTAGCTGATGCCGGATCGCCATTGGTAGAACGCGCATTTTGAGCTAGTTCTTTAAATGCGGGAGAGTCCTTGCACGGCACTAAGTCGTAGGCCGAAGCAACTGGCACAAAACTAATCCAAAGACTTACGGCCAAAATCGCAGCAAACAATCGTCGCATGAAATTGTTTCCTTTTGTTACAAAACAATAAGTTTTTTTACAAGCTTTTCAACTTGCTTGTCCCAAAACCAGATTACTGCTTTGCGGACAGTTTAAGCTAGCAGTAGCCAACCTATCAAACAAAATTACCAGTTAATGGCAACCGTTTTTGCAATTGAAACAAGTTGTGACGAAACAGCAGCGGCAATTGTTAAGAATCGTCAAGTTTGCAGCAATGTTGTAGCATCGCAAATTAAGATCCACGCACAATACGGCGGGGTAGTGCCGGAAGTGGCTTCGCGGAGCCATTTAGAAATGCTCAATCAAGTAGTCGATCGGTGTCTGGTTGAATCCAACCTCACTTGGTCAGAAATTGATGGGATTGCAGCTACTTGCGCCCCCGGTTTAGTGGGTGCTTTGTTAGTCGGGCTGACAGCAGCAAAAAGCTTGGCAATTGTCCGGCAAAAACCGTTTTTAGGCGTCCACCACCTCGAAGGACACATCTATGCTTCTTATTTAAGCGAACCTGACTTGCAGCCTCCGTTTTTGTGCTTGTTAGTTTCTGGAGGACACACGAGTTTAATTCACGTCAAAGATTGCGGTGTTTACGAAACTGTGGGACAAACTCGCGACGATGCTGCGGGGGAAGCTTTTGATAAAGTGGCAAGACTGTTGCAGTTGGGGTATCCGGGAGGCCCGGTTGTTGACAAATTGGCGGCAGTTGGCAATCCTCAAGCTTTTGCATTGCCCGAGGGCAGAATTTCGCTGCCAGAAGGCGGGTATCATCCCTACGACAGCAGTTTTAGCGGGTTGAAAACGGCGGTTTTGCAGTTAGTACAGAAACTTAAAAAAGAGCATGGCAATTCTGAGGGCGACAGCAGCTTGCCCGATGCTGTAATTAACGATCTAGCGGCCAGCTTTCAAGAAACTGTAGCAAAAAGTTTAACCAAAAGGGCGATCGCCTGTGCGGTCAATTTGGGACTGCAAACTATTGCTGTCGGCGGGGGAGTTGCTGCTAACAGCGGATTGCGGCAGCACTTGCAAGCAGCGGCAGCAAAACACGATTTGCGAGTATTGTTTCCCCCTTTAAAATATTGCACCGACAACGCGGCAATGATCGGGTGTGCGGCTGCCGAACACTTGGAACGGGGACATATTTCGCCGCTAACTTTGGGAGCAAATTCGCGGATGTCTCTGAGCGATGTTATGGAACTGTATGATGTTTAGAATGCTGGGAAGAAGGTGTTAGGCGTTAGGTGGTAGGTGGTAGGTGTTAAACTGGCGAAGGGGTCAGGTGGTAGGTGGTAGGTGTTAAACTGGCGATCGAATTATCCTATTATTATCCTATAATGATTGTTAGAGATGTCGCAGTGGGGTAAGGCTATGAACGATCGCCCTTCGGAAAAAAACACCAAAAAATCTGCTGCCGATCGCAAAGTCAAGGTGGTTGAGGTCGATATCGATCCAGTCACATTATCGGCGATCGCTGTTGCTCTATTACTCATTCCGTTGATAATTGCTGGATTTTTTAATTAAATAGTCGGTGGCGATCGCGCTCGATTTAAGAGTCGGAATGCGTGACAGAAAGTGGCGGACAAAAACAGCTTTTTCTGCTACAACAGTTATAGAAGGCACGCCCTAACGAACAATGAAGATATTATTACCCCCAGACTTGGAACAATTCGTGCAGCATCAGGTAGAAAGTGCTGCTTATGCTTCTGCACAGGATGTTATTTGCGCTGCTTTGGAACTGTTCAAAAAACAGCAAGCAGAGACAGTTGAGGAAGAATTAGATGGAGCGATTCCCCCAGAAGAAATCGATCGGCGCAAGAAACTCAAGCTCTATCCTTACGATGAAACCGCCGATCTAGAAGACGAGGAAGCATTTCAGGAATGCCTGACACAAGGAGGTATCCCGCACGATCGAGTTGTTATTTGGCTCGATCGCATCGACACCGAAAACGATCGCTTCTCTTAACCATCTTTCGCTTCAAATCCGAGTTGTTTTTCTGACAATTGTCAACAAATCCAAATCTTTCCAGAATCAACTAATCCTCAAATAACCATCCATCGAATAACAAGTATTTTATTTCTCTGTCGGGCGTCAAAAACTTTACTCGATCGTATATTACTCTTATCTATAATTACCAAATTTTGCAAGATCGATACCCTATGGAAATTCGCGATGCAGTTGAAAGCGATTTGCCGGAAATTGTTGACATATACAATGCCGCAATTCCGGGCAGAATGGCAACAGCAGATTTAACACCGATTTCAGTAGCAAGCCGCCTCCCTTGGTACAGAGAACATTCGCCTGATACCTGGCCGATTTGGGTAATGGAATCAGAACAAACTGTAATTGGATGGCTGAGTTTGCAGATGTTTTACGGGCGGCAAGCTTACCAGCATACAGCAGAAGTTAGCATTTATGTTGCGCCCGATCGCCAGTGTTGCGGAGTCGGACAAAAATTGCTAGCCGAAGCAATCAAGCGGAGTCCTGAATTGGGGATTAAAACTTTAATGGGCGTGATTTTTGCTCGCAATCAGCCGAGTTTAAAACTGTTTGAAAAATTTGGCTTTCAGCGCTGGGGATACCTGCCGCAAGTCGCGGAAATTGATGGAATTGAAGGTGATGTAGTTATTGTCGGACTGCGTTTGACTGACTCGCTTTAGGGTAGGGGCGATCGCGCTTTCTTAAATTACTGCAACAATTTCATAACTTAAATCCAAAATCCAAAATCCAAAATCTCAAATTGCCATGTTCTTGACTCCCGAACAAACAGCCTTAATTCCGATTTACCGCGAGAAATGGCAGCAAATCGGACTGTCGGTAAAACCGATCGATCGCCAGCAAGCAGCAGCAGCAATTAATACCGCTTACAATCTTATCGATCTTCCCGAACCGGAAATTATTTTCTGCGACAGCCCCCTCGATGCTTTGCTAAAAATTCAACCGCTAAGTTCCCAGGGACAATTATGGCTGGAAGATGCCAGCGCCATTAGAGACAAAATTCACAACGAAGTGTACAATAGCTTGAGAAAACAACTCCCAAGAGAACTGGAAAATCACATTTACAGCCAACTTTACAACCCGCTGCACGATCGGCTGGTAAACCAACTGCACCATCATGTGAGAGATGAAGCTTACGATCGATTAGAGCACAAATTGAGAGAAAGATTTATGATTTTTTTCCTCAAAATGACCAGTAACAACAATTTTATAGTTTCCGAACTGTCAGCCTGTCACGGCAGTTGGGTAGATTTTTGCATTTCAGTATTAAACTTGAAGTGCGATCGCTCTTTATATACACTCTTTGAATCCTTGACCAAAAATTGCGGTTTGATTTACCCCTATGCAAAAAAGTGTTTTGTTTGCGATCGACCGCAAAAGATCGATTTTGGCAGCACGGGTTTGCTCCACGCTGAAGGTAAACCAGCAGTTGAATTTGTCGATAAATTTAGCGTATATTGCTATCGCGGGGTGAGGTTGCCGGAAACTTACGGTCGAGTAGCGCCCGAATCTTGGCAAGCACAATGGTTGTTAACTGAAAAAAATGCCGAACTGCGGCGAGTATTAATTCAGGCGATCGGCTATGAAAGAATTTGTCAAGAATTGCAGGCACTAGAACTAGATAGCTGGCAAGAATATACGCTGTTAAAAATTGATAGTGATGTTGACATCGAGCCAATTCATTTGTTAAAAATGACTTGTCCGAGTACGGGAAAAATTCACGTATTGCGAGTGCCTCCAGGGGTGCGATCGGCTAAAGAAGCAATTAGCTGGGTAAATTGGGAAATCGATCCGGAAGAATTTCAAGTGCAAACTTGACGAGAAAACTTGACAAGAAAAATTGTAGATTAGCAGCCCGCACTTGGTAATATGTACTCTGGCAGCTAAAACCCACAACTTCAAATTGACATGAGCCAGCATCCAGACGGCATTGCCCCTCACGGCGGCATCCTCGTCAACCGCATTGCAACCCTAGATCAAAGACAAGAATTTTTTGACAAAGCAGAAATCCTGCCGCGAGTTCAGCTTGCAGAACGATCGCTCTCAGACTTGCAAACGATCGCGATCGGTGCCTTGAGTCCCCTGGAAGGGTTTATGGGCGAGACAGAATATCGATCGGTAGTCAAAGAAATGCGCCTCACCAACGGCCTCCCCTGGTCAGTTCCCATCACCCTACCGGTTAGCGAAGCAATCGCCGACACCCTCAAAGAAGGTACTTTAGTGCGCCTCGACTCCCCGACAGGCGAATTTGCCGGCATCTTGGAACTGACAGAAAAATACCGCTATAACAAAGAAGAAGAAGCCCTCAACGTCTACGGTACCGACGATCTCAAACACCCAGGCGTCCAAGTATTAGACAAGTCCGGGCCGATTAACCTCGCAGGCCCGGTGTGGCTGATGGAACGCCAACTCGACCCCCGGTTTCCGCAATACCAAATTGACCCGGCAAAATCGAGAATGCTGTTCAAAGAAAAAGGATGGAAAACAGTAGTCGGTTTCCAAACCCGCAACCCCATCCACCGGGCTCACGAATACATTCAAAAATGCGCCTTAGAAACAGTAGATGGCTTGTTCTTGCATCCTTTAGTCGGTTCTACTAAAGAAGACGACATTCCCGCCGATGTGCGGATGCGCTGCTACGAAATTCTCCTAGAAAAATACTATCCCCAAGACCGAGTAATTTTAGCAATCAATCCGTCAGCGATGCGCTACGCCGGCCCTAGAGAAGCAATTTTTCATGCTTTAATTCGCAAAAACTACGGCTGCACTCACTTTATCGTCGGGCGAGATCACGCAGGAGTTGGCGATTACTACGGCACCTACGACGCGCAATACATTTTTGACGAATTTGAACCCTCAGAATTGGGAATTGTGCCGATGAAATTCGAGCACGCTTTCTATTGCACTGTCACCGAACAAATGGCTACAACTAAAACAAGTCCCAGCACTCCCGAACAGCGGGTGCATTTGTCGGGAACCAAAGTGCGGGAAATGCTGCGCGCGGGCAAATTGCCGCCACCGCAGTTTTCAAGGCCGGAAGTGGCGGCCGAATTGGCGAAGGCAATGAATATTTTCAGTTACGAAATTTAATTTTGCGCGGTTGTTGTTAGCGATACTCAGCCTTTGGCATTTTTGCCAGATGATAATAACAGCAAGGTGGTCGGAAATCATAAATGAGACTTTTGCGGCGGGAATTTTTGCAGCAAGCTGGTGGGATGCTGGCGGCGCTGGGAATTGGCGGGGCTGGCTGGCTGCGTTTGGGCGATCGCTATCTCGAAGCCCTAGCCCAGCCGACAGCCCGCAAATTAGCACTTTTGGTAGGAGTCGATCGCTATCCTGATTCGCCGCTGCGCGGTTGCGTCACGGACGTAGAATTGCAGCGGGAACTGTTGCTATACCGATTTGGGTTCGATCCGTCGGACATTTTGACTTTAACTGACTCTCAGGCGACTCGGGAAAATATCGAAACGGCTTTTGCCACTCACTTAATCCAACAGGCAAAACCGGGAGACTCGGTAGTTTTTCATTTCAGCGGCTGCGGCAGTCGCATCAGTTTGGGGCAGGTTCCTGAAGTCATGCAAAATAGTTTGGTGCCGGTGGATGATGTTTCGCCCTCCGAAGGCAACCCCACGGTCAACGATATTTTAGAGGAAACGCTGCTGCTGTTGCTGCGATCGCTCCCTACCCAAAACGCTGTTGCCATCCTCGACACCGGCTACACTTATCCGGGATCGGACAAAAACGGCAGCTTTCGCATTCGATCGCGCCCCCGCCATACCGTCGGCCAACCGAGTCGCGAAGAATTGGCTTTGATGTCCTTAATTCGATCGCGCGCCAACACCCCTTCAAACGCTGCCATCTTCGCAGCAGCAGCCCCTTCTCAACTCGCCGCCGAAAGAGAATGGAACGGCTTTGCAGCCGGCTTGTTTACCTACGCCCTGACTCAGACGCTGTGGGAGGCAACTCCGGCTACCAGAGTGCAAGTCAGTTTCAGCCGCGCTGCAGGTACTGTCGAACAAGCGACTGGGCTGTCCCAACAGCCGCAAATCCGCAGTCAATCGCCCTTATTGCCGGCAAATTTACCTGCTGATTTTGCCAATAGTAGGTTTAATTCCCCAGCGGCTGACGGGGCCGTGACGGCGGTAGAAGATGGGGGCAAAACAGTGCAGTTGTGGCTGGGCGGGCTGCCGTCGGGGGTTTTGGATTCCTGCAGCGGTTCTGTGTTTGCTGCAGTTAACTCCCAGGATCGGCTGCTGCTGCGGGGGCGGACTGGTTTGTCTGCCAAAGCCCAGGTTTTAGAAAGGTCGATCGGATCTTCGGGACAACTGGCGCTAGGCGAGTTGGTGAGGGAAGAAATTCGGGTATTTCCGCGCAATATCGGTTTGACAGTAGCTTTAGATTCAGGTTTGGAACGCATCGAACGGGTGGACGCTACTAGCGCCATAGCTACTGTACCTCAGGTCTCTGCAGTACCGGGCGATCGACCTGCAGATTGTCGGTTTGGCAGATTACCCTCCGCTACCGTAGCCCAGATTCCCGAGACTCCCCTGCCCGGTTTCTATCAAAGCCGCTACGGTTTGTTTTCTTTGGGCGACACCCCGATTTCCAATACCGACGGCGATGGGGGAGAAGCAGTCAAAGTGGCGGTACAGCGCTTGATTCCGCAGTTGAAAACGCTGCTGGCAGAGAAGCTGCTGCGACTGACTGTCAATGAGGCCTCTTCGCGCCTGAAGGTGCGGGCAGTATTGGCCACTCTATCGCCGCAATCTCGGGTAGTGGAACAGCGGGAACCCCTACGGGCCGATCGCGCTTACCAACTCGAAGCCCTCAGCGATGAGGGCGAGAAATCGCCCCACCCTTCTATACTAAGTGTGCCTACGGGCAGCCGAATTCAGTACAGGCTGTATAACGAGAGCGATCGGCCGGTGTATGCTGCGGTGTTTTCCTCGGATACTGGCGGGCGGCTGCTGTTGGTGAATTCTCACGGCGAAAATGGTGCTGGGGTAATGTCCGAGCCGATCGCTCCGGGAGAAACTGCGAGCGTGCCGGCGGCTGGGTCTTTTGGGTGGGCGGTATCCGGGCCCGCCGGCATTGCAGAAACTCTTGTTATATTTAGTGAGAAAAAGTTCGATCGAACTTTGGCGGCCTTGGAAGGAGGAATGCAGCAAGTTAGAAATGCCGAACCGGTCAGGGTGTTGTTGAATCCATTGGATGTGGCTAGGGCGGTGTTGGAAGATTTGCACGAGGCGAGCGTTTTGGGAGTGCAAAAAGTGGGATTATCGACTGACGATTTAGCTTTAGATGTGAATGTTTGGGCGGGTTTAAGTTTTGTTTATCGAGTGGTTTGATCTGTTCTTATTATTGTTTGCAGTCAAGACTTTAGTCTTTCGATCCAGCGGATTAAAGTCCTCACTACAAACCGTATGATATAGCTTCTGGTTGCATTGGAATTAAGTTCTGTAGGGTAGTTAGCAATTACCAACTAGCAATTACCAATTAGCAATTACTAATTACCAAAAATGCGATTTTTGCGTAAAGAGTACGCTAGAGCTTTATTTTTTAGCGCGTTGCTGTTGGTAAACGCTGACAACTTTATCTGCATAAGTAGCGGTTGGGCCGCTTTTACAAGCTGTCGATTCTCCTGTCTTCCACCAGCAAGCCGATCGGCGTACAGCGGTTAATTCATTGTTGTTGCTAGCTTGGTATTCATCGCGCAGCAAATCGCGCACGATACAAGTAATAATTGTTTTGGCTTTTGCGGCGTCGGCCTCAAATTGTTGCGGTGTTAAATCTTGTTTGGTACAGAATTTTGCCCAGCGGGAAATATTGCCCGGTAAAACTTGCCACTGACTGTACATTCCGTCATTTGCTGCTTGCGGCGGGGCGGCTTGTCGCAGGGCTTCTACGAGGGCGGTAACTTGCGCGTCGGTAACTTGTTGCGCTGCTGCTGGAAGTGCTGGCAATCCCAGACTAATTATCAGGCTGCCACATAGTAGATTTGTTTTTGCGATCGATTTTAAATTCATTTACGATGCCCTGTTTTAATCGAAATTTACTGCCACAAGCTAGACTTTTAAGTCGCTCGATCGCCTCTGTCGCAGGTATGATTTGCTCGCTAAATGCGGTGTCAATTGCGATTATTGTAGAAATAGTCGATCGATTGCGATAAAATTATGGAAGTACAACCCAGGGAAATTCGCAACTACCTGAGAGCAGATGGTACAAGTCCTTTTGAAGACTGGTATAACTCACTCCGGGATACCAAAGGCAAAAACCAGATTCAGTTAAGGCTTAAGCGAGTCATAGCTGGTAATTTAGGAGATTGTAAGTCAGTTGGATCGGGAGTCTTTGAACTCAAAATTAATTTTGGTCCCGGCTATCGGCTGTACTTTGGACAAGTGGAGCTAACAGTTGTACTTCTGCTAATAGGTGGAGATAAAAGCACTCAAGAGCGAGACATTGCCACAGCTATTAAGTATTGGAGAGATTATGAAAAACGTGAAAGCACCAACGAGTAGAAGTTACCAAGAATTTCTCATAGAATCTCTGCAAAATTCCCAAGAAGCAGCGGGTTATATCGAGGTGACTTTGACTGAAGCTAGCGATGAACCTAAATTGCTTCAGATGGTACTCAAAGATATTGTAGATTCTCGGATAAAGTTTAACACTTTATCAGATTCTGCTCAACTCCGATGGAAAAAGCTGGATAAGATGCTGGCAGAAAGCGGGGGCTCGGAAATTTACAGTTTTGTAGAATTGCTAGAAGCCTTAGGATTTAAGTTAGAAATTACTGTTGCGGATCTTGAGATGTCGGCTGATTTGGAAGACAAGGATTTTGCGCGATCGAACTTGTCCCCAGAAACTGCTAATTTATAACTTGTTATTTCGGATTAAAAACATCAGCCATCAATAAGTTTATCGCTCGATCGCCTCTGCCTTAAGTATGATTTGCTCGCTAAATGCGGTGTCAATTGCCGTTATTGTAGAAATAGTCGATCGATTGCGATAAAATTATGGAAGTACAACCCAAAGAAATTCGACGTTACAGCACCCCAGAGGGCAAACTTCCCTTCACTGAGTGGCTTGATTCTCTGCGCGATCGAAATGTCAGAGTTAGAATTAAATCTAGGCTCGATCGAGTTGAACAAGGCAATCTTGGAGATGTCAAGTCAGTGGGAGAAGGAGTTTTTGAACTCAGAATTAATTATGGTCCGGGCTATCGCATTTACTTCGGACAAGTTGGGTTGACAATTATAATCCTCTTAATAGCCGGAGATAAAAGCACTCAAGAACAAGATATCCGACAAGCAATAGCATACTGGAAAGATTATGAACAACGTGAAAGCACCAACGAGTGATAGCTACCGCGAATACTTAATTGAATCTCTCAAAGATCCAGAAGAAGCTGCTGGTTATATCGGGGCTATTTTGGAAGAAAAAGATCCCGAAACAGAACTTTTGAGAAATGCCATCAGAAAAGTAGTTGAGGCTAAAGTCAGAATGAATGCTCTTTCTGAATTAGGAAAAGCACGTCACGAAAAGCTCGATCGAATGCTAACAGAAAGCGGGGGCTGGGAAATTTACAGTTTTGTAGAATTGCTAGAAGCCTTAGGATTTAAGTTAGAAATTACTGTTGCGGATCTTGAGATGTCGGCTGATTCAGAATCACAGGAGTTTGGGCGCACGAACTTGTCCCCAGAAACTGCTAATTTATAGCCGAAGGCAGAAGGAAGATGGCAGAAGGCAGAAGGAAGAGGAAATCATCGCTGTCAACGCCTACCTCAAAAAATCAAACAATTGATGGGCCATTTCTAATTTACTGCAAGGCGGTATTTCCACTCGATCGCCAGCAGCATCAATTAATATTGCTTGATTCGTATTGCTGCCAAAACCTGCACCTATTTTATCGATCGGATTTGCGACAATTGCATCCAATTTCTTCGCCCGCAGTTTCTCTACAGCCGGCTTGACAATATCCCCAGTTTGCGCCGCAAACCGATTAATTTTTGATGCGGTTGTTTCAGTTTTCCCAACTCTGCCACAATATCCCCCACCGCAGTCAAAGGCAAAGAATTCGGGAGCGATCGCTTCGGCAATTTCTCACTATGATACTGAGCTGGTCTCACATCCGCCACCGCCGCTGCCATCACCGTCAGATCCGCATCGGGAAAGCACTCCAGCATCGCCTCCCGCATCGCCTCAGCGCTGGTAGCATTCACCAACCGCATTTTCGGAGAAACATCTTTCACCGCCTCCAAAAGCTGCAAATCTGTTATACAATGTACTAACGTTACGGCTGCTCCTCGGTGCAAAGCTGCTTGGGCCACAGCGACGCCCATTTTCCCCGTGGAAGGATTGCCGATAAAGCGCACCGGATCGAGGTGTTCCCGCGTTCCTCCGGCACTAATCAACACTCGCTTGCCAGCTAAATCTCGATCGCCCTTGGTATACAACAGCGATTCTAGATGCGGCAAAATCTCACAAGGTTCCGCCATTCTACCAGCACCAGCGCGATCGCAAGCCAAAATCCCCGTACCCGGATGCGCGGCATGATACCGCCCATCCGCCAACACTTGCTGCCAATTCCGCTGTACCGCCGACTGTTCCCACATATCCGTATTCATCGCCGGTGCGAGCAAAATCGGACAACTAGAAGCCAAGACAGTGTTGGTAAGTAAATTATCAGCAAAACCCCCTGCCAATTTAGCCAAAGTATTCGCCGTCAGGGGGGCAAGTACAAAAATTTCAGCCCATTCTCCGAGTTGAACGTGCAAAGGACGGCCGTTATTTGCTTGCCAGAAATCTTTGTCAGTAAACGCAGGATGGCGGCACAGAGTAGCAAAAGTCAAAGGCGTTACAAACTCTTGGGCTGCATCTGTAAGTATCGTCCTGACTTCAACTCCAGCCTTTGCCAAAGTTGAGATTATTTCGCAAACTTTATAAGCAGCAATCCCGCCGCTAACCCCTATTAAAACCCGCCTACCTTTCATGTTGCCCGATGTTGATTGAAGAAATAATTATTGCTGCCCGCAAAATAACGATCGCGCGTTTCACCGCTGTTCTTCTCGCGCAAAATCGGCGATTTTTCTCCGATCTTTAGTGGAAGTTAAGAAAAGCTAAAGCCAGGAAAAAATTTGAACGGGACTTGCAGGTATACCAAAAAACCGGGTTTTTCATCGATATTAAAGGCACAGGTCCGATATTTTCGTACAAAACCCGGTTTCTGCATCCGAAGCTAGCAAAAAAACTTGAAATTAGAACCGACAAACAACAACCCATCACCATTCGTTAAATCCGTTACCAAACCTGTCGCTAACTTTTTCCTCACTCCTCAAAGCTAAGCTTCGTCGTAAGATTCCATATCGAGAAGGTAGAGGTAAGGCTCGACTAACTCCGGACGCTGAAAAGCCAGCGAGCGCAGCAAATGCCAATCATTCAATCCCTCAAAAGGATCGGTATAATCGTCAGCCTCCAAACGGACTGCCAATCTTGCTACGTCTTCCGAGGTAAGTACAGCAATATCGCGCGATGCTTTAGTTAAAGTTTTCATCTTTCTACCCTGCCCTAGAGTTCCGCCATTATCTATCCTAAGCCTTTAATTCGATTTAGATGCAGTTTCTAAAACAAAACTTCGCATTAAACTTACAACTTCCGGTTGAATTTCGTGCCCCATATTAAATTCGCGGTATTGCACCGACGCACCAGCAGCGAGCAAAGTGTCGCGGGCTTTGAGGGCCAAGCTCAACGGTACAACTGAATCTCGCGTACCGTGCACCATTAAAATTGGCGACAAAACAGCTTGAGAAATTGTCCCTGCAGAATGCAAATAACCGCTCAAACAAATTAAACCTGCCAGCGGCAGATGCAACCCCGCATCCAGCGTCATTGCTCCCCCTTGGGAAAATCCGCTTAAAATTGTGCGAGACAAAGGTACGCCCGTAGTGCTTTCTAGAGATAGCAATAATTCCTCCAGCAATTGACGGCTTTTTAGCAATCCTCCAGGATCGTTGGTTTGCAAGTCGTACCACATTTTGCCGCCCGGTGCATGGGGATGAGGAAAAGGTGCATCGGGAAATATAAATTGATAATCGGGCAAGTTGAAAATGGGTGTTAAAGATGCTAAATCGCGAGCATTGGCACCCCATCCGTGCAAAGCGACGATCGCACCTGCGGCTGTTCGATCGGCTGTTGGCGGGATGCTAATATATGGTAAAGACATGATATTTGAGAGTTGACAGTTGACAGTTGACAGTTGACAGTTGACAGTTGACAGCGGATTGGGGCAAGTATGAGTTGAGAGTCGATCTTTGATAGTTGATAGTCTGTACCAATTAGTGCAATCTGCTACATAATATCAGCGATCGGCAGTTAAAAGCTCTTCCTGCTTTCGATCGGCGATCGGGTTAGTTCGTAGTGCGGACTTACGAACCGGATATATCGCGAGTAATTGAACGGATGCTATCTGAGATTTTAGATGAAATTACTGCAATATCCCCTTCAAACTTGCGGGTAAAATTCGTTCATTTTCCATACTTTGTTAGCCGTACACAGTTGCGTAGCTTCTGCTGCAGGCATCGGTTTGCCGAACAAATAACCCTGAGCCCGATCGCACTTGAGCGCCTGCAAAAATTCCAACTGTTCTGCTGTTTCCACTCCTTCAGCAACCACTTTTAAATTCAGCCCGTGTCCCAGGGCGATCGCTACTTTCACAATTGCTGTACCGTTACTGTCATTCATCAAGTCTGCCACGAACGATCGGTCGATTTTTAAAGTATCCAGCGGCAAGTTTTTCAGCGACCACAACGAAGAATAACCAGTGCCAAAATCATCCAAAGCAATGTGAATTCCCATCACTTGCAACTGCTGCAAAATACCCACCGCAAACTGCACGTCAGTCATCGCAGCAGTCTCGGTAATTTCGATTTCCAAACACTCGGGTTCTAGCCCGGTTTCTGACAATATTTTAGCGATCGAACTCACTGTATTAGATTGCCGAAACTGATAGGCAGACAAATTCACAGCCATCCGCAGGGGCGGCGCGCCCAGCAAGTGCCACGAGCGATTTTGAGCGCAAGCAGTTCGCAATACCCATTCACCGATCGGGCAAATTAATCCTGTTTCCTCAGCTACAGAAATAAATCGATCGGGAGCAATCAATCCCCGTTCGGGATGCTGCCAGCGAATCAGAGCTTCCATGCCCACCAGCCGGCCGGTAGTCAAGTCTATTTGCGGCTGGTAATGCAGCACAAACTCTTCTCTTTCTAGAGCTTTATAAAGATTATTTTCCAAGTCCAAACTCTCCGAAACTTTACTGCCGATCGCCCGCGTATAAAATTGATAATTGTTTCGACCTTGCTGCTTGGCTCGATACATAGCAGCATCAGCATTTTTCAGCAACGTTTCTGCATCTTCCCCGTCGTAAGGAGCCAGGGAAACTCCCAAACTAGCTTTCATATTCAGTTCTCTACCGTCAAACTCAAAAGGACTGCTCAAACTGAAGAGAATTCGCTGGCAAATCTTCTTAGCATCCTCAGCAGACTCGATGTTATAAAGCAGCAAAGTAAACTCATCCCCTCCCCAGCGGGCGATCGTATCGTCAGTACGCAAACAATTACTTAAACGGCGGGCTACACTTTGCAGCAACTCGTCTCCCACCGCATGACCGAGAGTATCGTTCACATTTTTAAATCTGTCTAAATCTAGAAATATAACTGCCAGCATTTCTGCGTTTTGGCGCGCGTTAGCTACGGCTAGCGACAGCTTTTCATTAAAGAGCGATCGATTAGCTAAACCTGTTAGTTGGTCGTGAGAAGCTTGGTGCCTGATGGTCGCCTCTACCCGCCTCTGCATGGCAGCCATATAAATGTGAGTTGCTAAAGCTTTTGCCAGCTTCAATTCATCGCTGCTCCACTCTTTAGCTTGCCCTGTTTTGATTTCTTTCCAAGCTGAAAACGACTGTTGGGGGCGCTGGCTGCGTCCGTCATCGCTGACGCGGCCGGCCCATACAATTTCTGTTTCTATATCGTGGCGAAAAATAGTCAGACAGCCGGCACACTGATGGCGGTATTGCAGCGGCACTGTCAGAACCGATCGAATAGATGCCCTAAGAAATGCTGAAGATAAAGATTTTAATTGCGGTTCTCGATCGACATCGGGAATTACATAAACTTGCGGTATAATATCATGAGAAATGTTGGCTTCACTATAACTGTATTCTGAATTTAAACTGGTATTTGTGCCGCGAACCAAAGCCGAATAAATCTCTACTTTGTCTGTTGCTTTATCAGTTTTGCCGCCTGCTTTTACCTCCGACCCCAGGCTGGCAAATCCCATGATTTGCTGCCAAAAAGAGCTGGCTTCAATTGGCAAGTCCTGCGGTTGGCAGCCGCAAGTATAAAGTTGAGCGGGCTGACCGGTCAGTTCGCCAGCGATGTAGAGCCTGCCGCCGCATCCTTGCAAATGTTTGACAATTCGATCGAGCACTGTTTCCCGAATTTCTTTCAGTTCCAAAGGAGAGTGCAGCAAGCTGCTAATTTGATTGATAATAGCTTCATTGCGAGCTTGCTGTCGGGCCCGATCGAGGAGAGAAGATTGGGTAATCGCGATCGTCCCTGCCCTGCCCGTCTCCAATGTGGCATCATTGAGCAGGTCGATCGCATCTACTCCCAATACCTCATTTATCAAGTCTTTCATTTGCGATTCTAGAACAGTTTCTAGTTCCGATCGCACTTTTTCCGCTAACTCCTCCTGACCATTTTCTGCGAGCAATTGTTCGGGCTGGGTAATCGCATTTTCGATCGCGATCGCCAATTTATTATCTATCAGATTGCAGCTCACCTGACTCGGTTGATGCCCGAGAAGTGAACGGTACAAAGCTTGAATTCGCTGCGAAAGATTTCGTTCTAATTGACCGCGAGTTGGTTCTAAAGTTGCCACAGTAATTATATATTTGATTGTGCTGAAATGACCGAATGTAGGGTGCTTATGGCGCACCTTACTGATTGTGCTGAAATGACCCAATGTAGGGTGCGCCATAAGCACCTTACTACCTCATTACTCGTGCTTGCACTAACCCACAGTAACTTGATTAGTTTCCACCCCAGTTGCACCTTTTACGTTTTTAGCGATCGACACCAATTTGTTGACAATTTCCTGACTGGGAACAGAACCTTTTAAAACTACTGTACTGCCTTGTTGAGCCACGTAAACCGTCTCAATATCCGCAACCTCGGGGTTGCTATCAAAAGCTTGAGCCACGCGCTTAGCCAAACCGCTTTGGTCGTATTCCCCATTCAATCCCATCCGTTCCGGCGGGATGGTTTGAGTGGTTGCAGCAGGTTGAGATTGAGCTTGAGATTGAGATTGAGCTACAGGTGCTTGGTAAGCAGGAGCTTGAATGTTTTCTTGATTTTCAAGTTTTTCTAAACCAAATAATCTTTTCAGCCAACCCATCGAGTTTGTCCTCCGAAAATATTTGTTTTAATTCACAGCTTGCACGGCAGTGCAATTGTTATTCTTACTACAATTAAATGCCGGACAACTTCGTCCGACCTCTGCCGGGAGGCATAAATTATACAGGACTTAGATTAAATTCATTGACATCGGAAGTATACCATCGCATCGAAATCATACCGAGATTGCCAGGGAGAGCGCGCTGCTAGGGCGTATTTCCAAAGTCTAGATACCCCCCCCAGCCCCCCTTGAAAAGGTGGGAGCAAAAGTCTTCTAGTGGGTCTTTTTAAGGGAGATTTAGGGGATCTGGATCTAAAGGATATGTTTGAAAACACGTCCTAGAGCGTGTTTCCAAAGTATTAGATTTCCCCAGCCACCTTAAAATTTGCATTCGCAATTTAAATTATTTTGTTGCAGGCATCGTTCTTCAGAAATAACTTTTCACTGTAAGAGTTTGGCAGTCATGGATACAAATTACCCCGTCTCGGACGCATCGGCGATGAAACATAGAAGCCTGGATTGTTTTGGGCTCGCTGCTTGCCCTCGCAAATGCGCTTCGTTTGGCTCGAACCCGACAGAAATAAGTTGTCGCTGGGCAAGTCCACTTGAAGTTTTGTTTGTATTGATACAAGTTGGAGTTGGCCCGGCATTCTCTCCGCTACGCTTCGCCCGCCCTCAAGTCTAAATATGCTTCACCAGTTCTTCATTATTAAAATTAATTTAACTTTTAATACACAGATAAACTCTGTCGAAAAGTTAACTTTTGTAACTAAAGGAACAATTTTTTACTAGCAGAGCCAATACCGTAGAAAGATGTTTTTTTAAACGGAAACAACCAAGATGAGGGTGTAGTTATAAGCAATGGGAACGCGGAAAAAGCGAATGCTTGATTCATCAAGAGTTCCCGCGATCGACCGTCAGTCCTACTTTAAGTTCAACTTTGATTTCAACCTTTACAGTCTCGGGCGCATTCATGCAGCTTGACACATTACTTATAGCGGTAACGCGCGTTGCGCGCCTACCTATAGAGTGCGACTGCAAGTTTTGTTGAAGTTTAAAGTTTGAGTCAAATTTGAGCAAGGAATGCAGTTCGATCGCGCTTATTAATCACTAGACAACACTTATTTTCTAGCCCACCGCTAGAAAAGTTAGTACCCACCCAAATCAGCTAGAACCGCTGCAGCTCGATCGGTAATCAGTAATTGGTGAACCTAGCATTCATCCCATTACTTATTATATTTTGCGAGAAGCACTCTTGTCGGGTCTCACAGCCTAAATTGGGATGGAAAGCAAATTACTGTTACTGCGATAGTAAGGAGTTTGAAAAATGCTGAAACAAATGTGTTGGTTGCCCAGACTGGGAGGCAACGGAGAAAAAATCTTGCACTTGCGTACAGAACCCCATCAAGGGTGGCGTCCTTATACTGCTTTTCCCCAGTATGCGGCACCTGACTACCGCGAACCGGGCGGTTCTAAAGGGTGGGCGACTTTTCAAAAGCTGAACTCTCAAGGATGGAATTTAATATCGACTGATGAAGGGCAAAAATCCGATTTCAGACAACAAAAAATTGCTTAAATAGTTGATAGTTGATAGTTGATGGAGTCAGAAACCGAGTTTCTTTTTGAATCTTGGTAATGATGGGTAAATTATTGCAGAAACCCGGTTTCGTTGATTTCTTGCGGGAAGTCAGAAACCGGGTTTCTTTTTGTATTTTGGCAAGACTACTCAAATTTACGATATACTTTTTAATAATGCTTGTTTGAATTCTGCGGCACTTTTATAATAAATATCAGGATTATCAATCAAAGCGCGATCGATAACTTCAGCTAAAGATTTAGGGATTGAAGAAGTGCGATCGAGTATGGGAACCGCATCAGATTGCAACACCGCACACAACGGATCGACTCCTGCAAAATTGCGCGGCGGATATCCCGTTACCATCGCATACAAACAAGCCGCCGCCGCCCAAACATCAACCTTCGGTTGCGCGTACTTAAAATTAAGCACTTGCTGTCGGGGCATAAAACGTGGCGTCCCCACCTTCGTACCTGTCAAAGTTTGACGCTTAAACCAGCCCAATCGAAAGCTTTTGACAATCCATAATCTCCAATTTTAGCGATTAGTTTACCACCAAAATCACTCAGAAAAATATTTTCCAGTTTCAAATCCCGGTGAATCAAACCCCGCCCTGTCACAAAACTACCATCAGCCAACTTTACATTCGGAATTTCCGCATTATGCGTGTAAATCAAACCATCTAAAACTTGCAGGATAATTGCCACCGCCTCATCCACAGGCAAAGTTCTAACACCGCGTCGTTCCATTAAATTAATGATACTGCCACCGTCGCAGTATTCCATCGTAAAAAAGAAAGTTCCTTCAGCATAACCAGACTCTTTCAATCTTACGACATTCGGATGTATTAGAGATTCTGTATTTTTAATTTCCCGCAAAAACCAATTAACAGCCCGCTGATTTGCCGCTACTCTTGGTAGCATTACCTTTAACGCAACTCGATCGCTAGTTTGCTTGTGTTGGACTAAATAAACTAAACTAAAACCGCCCCTACCTAACTCTTTTAGCAAAACATAATCGCCGAGAGTACCGATATTATTTTCACCTTCGATAGCTTTGAACGTAAAATCATTCAGCATCTCCCAGTAATTTGCTGGATTTGAGAGAATAGTAGGAGATATTTCTGGATTTGAGAAAATAGTAGGAGATATTTGGTGTTGGGTAGTTGTATTTTCCGGAACAAGGGCAACGCCAACTCGAAAAGAAGTATCGCTGAGTGTAAATTCATCACCCTCTTGTAAGTCGCATTCTGGAAATTGAATTTTAGCCGCATCTTCAGGAGACTGATGAGATTCTCGCTGACCGATTTTTTTGCCATTTACAAAAGTACCATTTTGCTACCAAAATCGCGGATGCGGATATTGGGAGGATTGATATCTAACAAACAGTGATAGCGAGAAATCGCGCGGTGATTGTCATCATCGGGGATTCTGGGATGACAATCCTTAGCGCGGCCGATAATACAAGTCGTGCGAGAGTCAAAGGTAAATTCTTGGTTTTTAAGATTGCCGGAAGTAATAGTAAGGATAACTTTTGATGTCATAGAAATTTTAGATTTTGCTTGTGTATATTTAGTATCCTCAAAGCTCTAACTTCCCCCTTAAAAAGGGGCTAACTCTTACTCTAACTCCCCCTTGAAAAGGGGCTAACTCTTGCTCCCCCCCTTACTAAGGGGGGAGCAAGAGTGATTTTGGGCTTGGTTATAAATCTTTATGGAAATCCTGAAACGCTTAGATATTACAGTCTACAAGTCCGATCTCAGGCCCCTTGCGTCTGCGTTTGTTGCACGCTCACGCTTTGGTAGCTTTGGTAGTTCACGTAATCGATCTGTATTGCCGCTTCCTCCTCCTCCCATCGACTTTTATAAACCTTATCCTTGTTGTTTGACGTTAGGCTAAGCGGTTCCTTCGATGGCTTCAAGATGTCCATAATCTCTTCCTCGGTTCCCCTCGGTGTTCCAGGCCTGGAGACATCGATCGGTTGCGCTTCCCGCGTTTCAATTTGTCTTGCCGCTTCCTCCGCCCATCGACTTTTATAAACCTTATCCTTGCTGTATATTGGCGTTGGCCCAACTGGCTTCAAGATGTCCATAATCTCTTCCTCGGTTCCCCTCGGTATTCCAGGCCTGGAGACATTTATCGGTTGCGCTTCCCGCGTTTCAATTTCCTCCTTTATCTCTTCTTTCATGCTTTCTTTCTGCCCCACGGCTGAAACTACCCGCGTTGTCTCAGGAGACGCTACTTTTGGTAACAGCAAATCCAACCACTGCACCCCAACCTGCACCCATCTTGGTGTTAGCAAATCAAACCATTCCTGCACCGACTGCGGGCGACTTTGCGGTTCCAATTCCATCCCTTTCATAATCGCCGCATTCACTCTATTGCTAATGTTAGGATTGTGCTGTTTCGGCGGAATTAAAGGAATATTTTGCTGCCTAAATTGCGACGGACACGGCAACTCACCAGTCAACATGACATAAAGCGTTGCTGCTAGGGAATAGACATCTGTATAAGCACCACGTTCGGCCCGTTGTGCTAATAATTCAATAGGTGCGTAACACTCTGTCCCGCAATTGCTATTTGTCCGCAATTTCCCCGGCGCTGTCGCCTGTCGCGCCAAGCCGAAATCAATCAAAACTGCTTCAGAATCCTGCTTTCTGAGCATAATATTTTCGGGTTTAACATCCAGGTGAGTGAGTCCCTGCTGGTGGACAAAACTCAAGGCACTTCCGACTTGTTGAATAATCGACAAAGCTTTCGCTTCTGAAAAAATGCCCTTATCTCTGAGATGTTCACCTAAATTAGTGCCGTCGATGAATTCCATTTCCATGCACCACAATTTGATATTTCCTGCCCATTCGGGAAATATTCTGTAAACTTGAACGACATGGGGATGGGTGCATCGGGCTAAGGATAAGGCTTCGTTGACAAATTTGGTTTGTAGTTCCTGAAAGTTTGGCTTACTTTGAACGTCGGTGTTTAGAACTTTGATGGCGACAGATTTACCTTCTTTGAGGTTTTGGGCGCGGTAGGTTTCACCGAATCCACCGCCGCCGAGGACGTCTTTGATGATGTCTTTGCCGTTGTCTAGTTGTTGTCCGGGTTGCCAACGTGTCATGGTGGGTTTGTGGATGGAGAGGATAGTTTTGATTGTAGCTGAGGTGGGGGAATTTTGCTGGGCTTTGGGTGAGGCTGAGAAACCGGGTTTTTCGGAGGTTGTCGGCGGTGGCAAAAATTGTCATCAAAACCAGGTTTCTGGAGTCTTTGGGTGGGGTGAGAAACCGGATTTTTTCGGAGTTTTTGGGTTACGATCGAGCATCATAATAAAAACCCGAAAACCGGACTCGTAAAACTTACGGTTGAATGAAGATACCGATCGCATTGTGAACCCTCGCAGCAGTAGATGGAGGTCGATCGAGCAAACTTCCTCCTAAATACAAACTCGTCGAACTTCCGCCATCTAAATTTACAGCTTCAACAGCGCCCATTTGCTGCAAAATCTGCGCGAGTTCGACAAAATTCGGTCCCGCCCCGCCCGCGCGATTGTGAACTGCTACAATTAATAAATTACCTGCAGCAGTACGTGCGATCGCGCTCCGAATAGCTGTTTGTCGAACATACGCATCGCTAAACCCTTCAACCTTAGCATCTAAAACTACTCGACTATTTTTTACCAACACCGGCCCGCCACCCAAAATGTAAGGAAAGCGGTTAAAATCGGCAGGAATTGTGTTAGTTTCTACGCGCAACAAAGTGCCAGCAGTCAATTGAGAGGCCGGGGATAAATTAGAACGCAAAGCTAAAATATAACCGCCAGCAGGAATCGGAAAATTTGTTTGTCCCGCCGCACCTCCCGGCGATTGATTTACAACTCGATCGCCCGCAACTGTCACAACTATTTCATTGTCGGAAAACGGAGTATAAGTCGTTCCCCAATCGGGAGTGTAGCGGCCGATTCCCGATTGCACGTAGGCACTATTTAAATGCGAAATTGGCAACCTTTGTCCAGTTGGAGTTATCAAAGTTTCTTGCAAAGTCAGGCGATCGAAGATAAATTCGCCGCGATCGTTCCAAGCAACTGCCCCGCGATTTAAAATCGGTCCGGCAAGCCATCTATTGTCGCGCCGAATTGCTCCTAAAGCCAAGCGATTTATCCGATTGAAAAATCCCGCATTAATTGCAGCAGCCGTTCCCGCAAGTTCCGCCGTTTGCAACAAAGGTGCCGTACCCCGATCGGTCGGCGGATTGCTCAACAGCGGTCGAATTCTCACTCCGGTTTGGCGCGGATTGACTTCTAAAGAAACTACAGGAAAACGCGCAGTTCCTAAAGTTTGATATTGCTGCCGCCACCGCACTCCTCGCGCCCAAAGAATGTCTTTTTCTACTAGGAAATCCGGGCGAATGTCGATAACCAACCGATTGGGATTTCCCAAACTAAATACTTGGGGACGCCAGCCTAAAGGAATAGTAACTCTGACTCTGGTTTGACTTCCTGCCGGTTCGACTTTGAGAGATAAAACTTGTTTGGTGGTTTGAAAAGCGCGCTGGATTAAAGCTCGATCGACCTGGGCATGAAGGACGATCGACCATTCCTGACCGATCGGCGCAGCAGCGGGCGCTACTGGAAGCGGGAGGGCGGGTTGAGTCGGGTCGTCTCGCGTTTCGGGGTTTAGCGGTGCAACCGTGTGAGGTTGCGCGGTAGCGGGCTTTGTGGGGTCGTCGGGGGTATTTGGCGGTGCGGGTGTTGGGGACGGGCTGGGTGTTTGGACCCAGTTAACCTGCCAGGGGGCGGGCCGATCGAGATCGACTACAATACGATCGCCCCATTCTCTCGGTGCTTGTCGGATGCCGGTAATTCTGGCAGTTTGAGAGGTAATTCTCAAAGTATTCCCATCGGCAGATATCTGCCAGCCTGCCTGTTTGGCAAAATCTGTCACATCTAAATAGCGATAGGTTGCTGTTACCCGCGCCGCCAAACTTCGAGCTTCGGTTAAGGAGACGCCAAACCACTGCACCGGCTGTCTGGTACTGTCGGCGGTATTGAGCAAATCTACTCCGGCACTTTGCATCAAACCCACATCAGCAATCCAAGTTCGGATGTTCGTCGGAGAGTTACTTGCCGGTTGCTGAGTCCAAGCGAGGGGAATGATGCGTCCGTCGATCGAAACTTGCTTGCCTTGTCTGATGTTATTTGATGGCGGCACGGATTGACTTACGGAGAAGGAAGAAGGCTCTGCGGCTGCGATCGTGCTGGAAACAAACAATAATCTTGCAGTCGGTTTCAACTGAGATCTGGCACCATTATCAACAAACTGTAGGGGCGGGTTCACAACAGCCTTAAAAGGTGCAGACAGGTTAAATAAACCCGCCCCCACCTCACGCGCAAGCTCTTTATTAATATTGCTGCAAGATTTCAATTTTAATCGGCTTTTGCTATCCGATGGGGAATTGATTAAGAGGCGGGCTGCGAGATCGTGAATTAACCCAGCACTCTCGGATGCTTGGGCTTTCCCCGCTGAATTCCCGACACAAACAAGGACGATCGCCCACAGGGGCAAAATCGAGATTGATAATATTGAAGGGCGATCGAACAATCTGTGTTTCACGGCTGACAACCTATAACTTTAACTTTGCCTGTTCGAGGTAGAACTAGAATTAACGAGCTGAGCAGATTTGATTTCTACCTTGAAAGAGTTTCGTTTAAAAACTGTCTGTTTTTAGCACATTTTCGCCAACGCACCCGCACTCGATTTCTCACATTGACGCTTGGCGCACATCGCAGCACCAGCACCACATACCAGTACAGAGTTCAAAATTTCGATTTTTACTGATAAACTTAATATTCACGACCGGGAAGTTAGCGATAATGTTAAAGCAGGACTTCACTGGCGATGAACTGTCCTGCTACAATGCACCAACCCGATCGCGGGTAGGTTGAAAATCAACCTGCGGCAGCAGTCGAGCAATTCTAGAATAGTGCTGACAAAAGCAAACGAAAGTTATATCGGTTCCGAAAAGCAGGTGACAAGCTGTAGGGACACGGCAGTGCCGTGTCCCTACCCAAGATCGCTGTAGGGATAAGGCATTGCCGCGTCCCTATCCAAAGCCGAGATCGTCAAACGAATAATAGTTCGATCGCAGCAGCGTATTCTATGAGACATTTGCAAAGCTATTCGATCGAGATAATTTTAGATCTCTAAAACAGGGTTTTACGGCCGGATACTGCCAGCATCAAAGTTGATCTTTATCAAACCCGCTCGCTCTTTGCAGCTTAAAGAGTCAGCGTTTTTTCACCGCTAGGCAGTTGTCTCCTTCCAAAGCATAAACACGCAAAACAATCACACAGAGAAATAGTATTCAATCAACATGGGTAACACGATCGATCGCAACCACAATTTACATCAGGGTGAACGAGGATTTCCGTATGCCGGTCAAAGCTGGCTGGTGGAAGAAAGAGATGCCTGCGGTGTGGGCTTCATCGCCAACCAAAGCGGCAAGGCTACGCACTCACTGATTCAAAAAGCTTTGCCGGCTTTGACTTGTCTGGAACATCGGGGCGGTTGCAGTGCCGATCGAGATTCCGGAGACGGCGCGGGTTTGATGACGGCGATTCCTTGGGAATTGTTGGATGCTTGGTTTGCAGAAAAGGGAATGACACCACCGGCGCGGGAAAACTGCGGGGTGGGGATGCTGTTTCTGTCCCCAGATGCCACGCAAGCTGCAACAGCGAGACAGGTTGTCGAAAAAATCTTGACCCAACGCGGGCTGACGCTGTGGGGATGGCGCGCCGTTCCCGTAAACCCGGAAGTTTTAGGGCCGCAAGCGCGCGAAAATCAGCCTCAGATCGAACAAGTAATTGTTAGTTCCTCCGAATTTCAGGGAGATGAACTCGATCGCCAGTTATTTCTAGCCCGCCGCGCGATCGGACACGCGCTGTCGGAACTTCCCAACTTTACCCGCAACGAATTTTATACTTGTTCGTTCTCCTGCCGGACGATCGTGTACAAAGGCATGGTGCGATCGGCCGTTTTGGGAGAATTTTATCAAGACTTAAAAAATCCCGCTTACAAAAGCGCTTTTGCCGTCTACCACCGCCGCTTCAGTACCAACACGATGCCCCGCTGGCACCTCGCCCAGCCGATGCGCTTGTTGGGACACAACGGCGAAATCAACACGCTGTTGGGCAACATCACTTGGATGCGGGCGCGGCAAGCCGATTTGACTCACCCCAATTGGAGTGAAGCGGATCTCAAAACTTTCAACCCGATCGTCAATACCGAAAGCAGCGATTCGGCAAACTTGGACAACGTGATGGAATTGTTGGTACACTCCGGCCGTTCCCCCTCCGAAGCTTTGACGATCATGGTGCCGGAAGCTTACAAAAATCAGCCGGATTTGGCACCCTATCCCGAAATTGTCGATTTTTACGAATATTGCAGCGGCTTTCAAGAACCTTGGGACGGCCCGGCACTGTTAGTTTACAGCGACGGCAAACAAGTTGGTGCAGCGCTCGATCGCAACGGTTTGCGCCCCGCCCGCTACTGCATTACCAAGGACGGTTTGGTAATTGTGGCTTCCGAAGCCGGCGTCGTCGATCTGCCAGAAGCAGATATTGTGGAACAAGGCCGTTTGGGGCCGGGACAAACGATCGCCGTTGACTTGGGAACCCAAGAAATCCTCAAAAATTGGCAGATCAAACTGCGGATTGCCAGACAGCATCCCTACGGCACATGGCTGAAACAACACCGCGAAACCTTGCAGCCGCAGCCTTTTGCAGAAACAGCAACTTTAGACGGTCAAACGCTGCTGGCGAATCAAATTGCCTTTGGCTACACTGCTGAAGATTTGGACATGACGATCGTCGAAATGGCAAGTTCGGGCAAGGAACCGACTTTCTGCATGGGCGACGACATTCCTTTAGCGGTACTGTCGGACAAGCCTCAGTTGCTGTACAACTATTTAAAACAGCGATTCGCTCAAGTTACCAATCCGCCGATCGACCCCCTGCGCGAGGGAATGGTGATGTCTGTGGCGATGACTCTGGGCGGGCGCTGCAATTTGCTCGCTACGGCACCGGAAAATGCGAAGCTGCTGAAAATAGATTCTCCCGTACTCAATGAGGGCGAATTAACTTTCCTGAAAAATCAAACGTCTTTCCCGGCGCGGGAATTGTCAACTCTTTACAACATTGCCGGCGGCCCGTCTGGTTTGAAAGGCGCAGTCGAGCAACTTTGTCAAGCTGCTGCGGAGGCAGTTCGATCGGGCGCAAAAGTTTTGATTTTGAGCGATCGAGTTTCGCCGGCGGGCGGATCTCCTGCAGGTTTGAATGCTGAATTAACTTACATTCCGCCGTTGCTGGCCGTGGGTGCGGTTCACCACCACTTAATCGGCGCTGGTTTGCGGATGCAGACTTCGCTGGTTGTGGATACGGCGCAGTGTTGGAGCACGCACCATTTTGCTTGCTTAATCGGTTACGGCGCGGTGGCTGTTTGTCCTTACTTGGCTTTAGCAAGCGTGCGCGGTTGGTGGTCCGATCCGAAAACTCAGAACTTGATGCAGCATGGCAAAGTTCCCCAAATTACGGCAACGCAGGCGCAAGCTAACTACCGCAAGGCAGTGGAAAATGGCTTGCTGAAAATCATGTCGAAAATGGGGATTTCGCTGCTTTCCAGCTATCAAGCCGCGCAAATCTTTGAGGCGATCGGAATTGGTGCCGATTTGCTAGATTTGGGTTTCAAAGGCACTGTTTCTCGGATCGGCGGTTTGAGTGTCGCGGAATTGGCCAACGAAGTGATGTCGTTCCACTCTCAAGCTTTCCCGCAGTTGAATGCTAAAAAGCTGGAAAATTACGGCTTCGTGCAATATCGGCGGGGCGGCGAATATCACATGAACAGCCCGGAAATGGCGAAGGCTTTGCACAAAGCAGTGGCAGGCTTTAAAGCCCAAACTAGCAGTAACGGTAACGGCAACGGCAACGGTAACGGGGCCGAATCAAAAATGACACCCATGGGTGTCAAAAATTCTGACTCTGCGGCTGCGGGCGCTGAAGCAAAAACTGCTTACGATCATTACGAAGTTTACAAGCAGCAGCTTGAAAACCGCCCGGTGACGGCGTTGCGCGATTTGCTAGATTTTGCGGGCGATCGACCCTCCATCCCGGTTGAGGAAGTCGAATCTGTAGCCGAGATTGTCAAACGCTTCGCTACGGGCGGAATGTCCCTCGGCGCGTTGTCCCCGGAAGCCCACGAAACACTCGCGATCGCGATGAACCGCATCGGCGGCAAATCCAACTCCGGCGAAGGCGGCGAAGACCCGGTGCGATACAAAGTGCTAAACGATGTGAGCGAAGCTGGTTCCTCACAAACACTGCCTCACTTGAAAGGCTTGCAAAACGGCGATACAGCCTCTTCAGCCATCAAACAAGTAGCTTCCGGGCGTTTTGGCGTAACTCCCGAGTACCTGATGAACGCCCAACAAATCGAAATTAAAATCGCACAAGGTGCGAAACCGGGTGAGGGCGGCCAGTTGCCTGGACCGAAAGTGAGCGAGTACATTGCTTATTTGCGCCGATCGAAACCTGGTGTCACCTTGATTTCGCCGCCTCCGCACCACGACATCTATTCGATCGAGGATTTGGCGCAGTTGATTTTTGACTTGCATCAAATCAATCCGAAAGCAGGCGTGTCGGTGAAATTGGTGTCGGAAGTCGGCATCGGTACTGTCGCTGCGGGCGTAGCCAAAGCAAATGCTGACGTGATTCAAATTTCCGGCCACGATGGCGGCACCGGTGCATCGCCTTTAAGTTCGATCAAGCACGCGGGTTCGCCTTGGGAACTCGGATTGACAGAAGTGCACCGGGTATTGATGGAAAATCAATTGCGCGATCGAGTGTTGCTGCGCGTTGACGGCGGCTTTAAAACCGGCTGGGATGTCGTTATCGGCGCGTTGATGGGCGCTGAAGAATACGGTTTCGGCACTGTGGCAATGATTGCGGAAGGCTGCATTATGGCCCGCGTTTGCCACATGAATACTTGTCCCGTCGGCGTGACAACTCAGAAGGAAGAATTGCGGAAGCGCTTCCCCGGAACGCCGGAACACGTCGTCAATTTCTTCTATTTCGTAGCAGAAGAAGTGCGGAGTTTGCTGGCAAAATTGGGTTACAAATCCCTAAAAGATATCATCGGGCGTGCTGATTTGCTGGCGATGCGCGATGGGGTGAAACTAACTAAAACTCAAGCAATTAATTTGGATTGTTTGATGCAGTTACCCGATACTAAGAACGATCGCTCTTTCTTAGTACATTCTGGAGTTCATTCTAACGGGCCGGTGTTGGACGATGAATTGTTAGCTGATGTTGAGATTCAAAGCGCGATCGCAACTCACGGAACCGTCACCAAAAATGTAAAATTGGTGAATACCGATCGAACTGTCGGCGCGAGAATTAGCGGTGCGATCGCGCAACAACACGGTAACAACGGTTTTACCGGACAAATTACTCTCAACTTTACCGGAACAGCCGGTCAAAGCTTCGGCGCGTTCAATTTACCGGGAATGACGCTAGCTTTAAAAGGCCTAGCTAACGATTACGTTGGTAAAGGAATGCACGGCGGCGAAATCGCGATCGAACCGCCAGCGGATGCGACTTACGATGCAGCGGAAAATTCGATCGTCGGCAATACTTGCTTGTACGGCGCGACGGGCGGAATTCTGTTAGCTGCGGGCAAAGCTGGCGAACGTTTTGCGGTGCGAAATTCAATGGCAAAAGCAGTCATTGAAGGTGCGGGCGATCACTGCTGCGAATATATGACAGGCGGCGTCATTGTCGTATTAGGAAAAGTCGGCCGGAACGTCGGCGCTGGCATGACTGGCGGCTTGGCTTATTTCCTCGATGAAGATGGAACTTTCCCCGAACACGTCAACGGTGAAATTGTCAAGATGCAGCGGGTTGCTACGGCGGCTGGCGAAGCGCAATTGAAAGAATTGATGGAGATGCAGCGCGATCGAACTGGCAGCAAGAAAGCCGAGAAAATTTTAGCAAATTGGTCGGAATACTTGCCGAAATTCTGGCAAGTCGTGCCGCCCAGCGAAGCAAATTCGCCGGAAGCTGCGGAACAAAAGATTGCTGTAGAAGTGTAATTTTACAGTTGATTAAATAGTTGAGGGGCGACGCGAGTTGCCCCTTTTTTTGTATATAGAGGAGGTCGATCGAGTTCAGAAGTTTGTAGTGAGGACTTCAGTCCTCTTCTTCGATCGCCATTTTAGTTTGCATCATAGGGGTAGCTTAGCAATACGATCGACCCATTCTTCTGCACTAGACGCTGCCCAAATCAAGAGTAGTTCTTCGATGACAAGTTCCATCGGTATTTTGCGCGAAACAATAATGACTCCAGCACTCTGATTTGTAGTAATGAACTCAGCAAATTCGGATGGCATTGTTTTGCGATCGTGGCTGACAAGAATACGTCTTTGCTGTGCTGCAATTACCAGCACATCTAAATCTTTAACGCCTTCTAACCCAGCAGCAAAGGCAGTTTGAAAGTCGATTGTAGATTCTCGTCGCAGTAATCCTGTGACTATCGCTTGATTCAAGTCAGCATCAGCTTGGTAGCGCACATTCACGATCGCACCTGCTGTCTTGCAGCCTTAGCTGCCATCAGTTTGTTGTACAAAGCTGGATCGCTGGTTTGTAGAGGTTGAGGCATGGCATCAAATGCGGCTTCTTCGGCGGCAAGGTAAGCATCGATTTCAGCGCGGTTGGCTAAATAAAAGGCGATCGCCCCATAAACCTGTTCCAGTGTCAGTAGTGGGAAAGACTGAACAATACTTTCGGGCGATAATCCTTGTTGGAAAGCATAGGCGATCGAGTCAAGAGAAATCCGAGTTCCTTCAACCCAATAGGCATCATTCCGATACTCTATGTAAGTTTTAAATGCTACAACTGGCATACATTTTGGGATTATAACTACTTATTATTGTAGGCGGATTCCATCGAGTTCGTCTGGAGTGAAATTGCGATCGACAAAGAACCAAGAGAGCGATCGCCGATCGACTGACAAAACGTCCGTTATCTCCGATCTTAACCAAGGAGATGGCGGATTGCTATTGTAATCGATGAAATAATCGTATCCCAATTGCTCGTACAGCTCGTCAACCAACGATTGTAAATCTAATATCGGTTCTGAATCTTCCGATCGCAAAGGCAACAAGAATGCCGGAATGCGATCGCCCAAATTAAAAGGATACAAATCGGAAATCGGACGAGTTTGCGATCGACTAATTAAGATGCGATAGTGACTCTGAACGTTTCCAGTTTCTACAGGCAAGGGAATACCTTCGCGCAGCAAATCTATTTCCACCAAATTAGTGAGACTTTCTAAAATTTTCTGCCGCTTTGCTGTATATTTTTTACGACCATCTCCCGATTTATTTGCAGGTGAAAGAACGTCGATCGCCGTTACCAATTCTTGAGTTGCCACATCTTTGACTTCGATATAAGATTGCTGAATTTCTTCGAGCATTGGCACCGTTACTTTCACAGGTTCGGGCAAGGGGCAAACAGCAACATTTCCTTCAGGAGGGTTTGTATTTGTTGGCGCATTCGATCGGCAGTTTTGCTGCACGCTAATATCTGGCCTACCAATGGCAATAGCTGTCGAACCTGCGATTTTATAGACCCATTTATCCGTCACCACGCGATATTTTGGAACGAGTCTGGGGACGAGCGATCGAGCAATTGCTGCCACCAATTGATTGTGGAAATCAGACCAATACTCTGGTTGTTCGAGGTAAGGATTCATTCCCGCAAATGGATTGGACATGGGAAACTCTCCCGATTTCTGCTATCTTTTTATACTATTGAAACCCTTCGGCTGCATGTAACGGTTCGGCAACCTATGGCGTTGTGCAGTCAAGCGGATCGAGGGTGCCAGTCGCGGTATCAAGAACCGCACACTTCCCTTGAAACACGCCTGCAATGACGATGACGTATCGTTCGTGCGGCATCAACGTTAAAGATTCGGAACCGTCCCAATCGATCGGCCCGCTTGGGGTTGCAGCCCACCAGCAGTGATAATGTCCCATGAATTGACGGTCGCACTGATTTGCCGCAAACGCCGCCCTGGATCGCGCCCAAAGGTCAAGTGGCTCCTCCTCGAAATCCCATAGCTGCTCGACATCGTGCGCGTCAATACTGGCATCCTTGTGGCTAAAGTAGCACCCGTCAATTTCAAGCTGCGGCTGCATCTTTCCCATGAAATCCAATGTTGCAGGCGCAAACTTGGCTCTGCAGAGACTCGATACTTTACGGCAAAGGTGGAAGTCGTGATTGCCCCACACCCCGACGGCACCACACTTGGCGAGTAACGATGCAACTGCATCAGCGCCTTCAACGGGTTTAAAGGCGTCGCAGGTGTCGCCGATCGTCACCACCCGATCTACCTGACGATCGCGAAACACCTCCAAAGCTCTCGAAAGGTTTGTGTAGTTATTATGGATGTCAGTTACAATGCCGAGACGCATTAAAATTGTTTGAAACCTTTCTATCTAGCTTACTTAATTTATAGATCGAAATTCACACCGCGATCGCACAATTCGATCGCTATGCTGTAATAGAGATCGGCCCCTTCATACTTCCATAGTTTATGACCGCAGCAGTATCTATTGACATCGGTACGCTCATTACACGCACTCCCGGATTGCACGGTGGATGTCCCCACATCCTCGGTAAAGGCGTTACCGTTCGCCGGATTGTCACCTGGTACAAGCGAGGATTGAATGCTGAAGAGATCTGCGATCGCATTTCTCATCTCACCCTCGCCGAAGTCTACGCCGCATTAACTTACTATCATGCCAACACCGCAGAAGTTGAAAATGATTTGCTCCATCAAGCAGCAGAAGCCAAGCGTCTAGAAGCTTTGTACGCCAACTTGGGTAAAGAAGCATGAGTGAGATTAAGCTTTACCTAGATGAAGACTCCCAAGATCGATTTCTTTTACGGGCATTACGATCGCGTCAACTCGATGTAACCACCGTCAACGAAACTCAAACAGAAGGGTTAATTGACGAAGAACAACTTCGGTTAGCTACCACTCAAAACAGAGTGCTTTACAGTCACAATATTGGAGACTGCTGTCAGTTACATACTGAATTCCTTGTTAGAGAGGAATCTCATGCTGGCATTGCGTTGCTTTCACAAGACTATTCTGTCGGCGAGCAAGTTAGAGCTATTATGGAACTAACTGCTAATAAAACAGCAGAGGAAATGGTGAACCAGTTAGAGTTTTTGGGTAAATATTTGAAAAATAGCTAAATTATGGCTGTTATGCAAAAGGTGGCAGTAATCCACACAGCAATGGCTGACGATCGATGAGCGTTCAACCAAATTCTCATGCGGCTAAAACGGGACGATCGAGTTTGCGGACTGCATACAGAAGCGTAGCTTTAATATCCTCAAGTTCCAAGTCTGGCAATTCTTCGAGAAACTCAAAAATTTGCTCACCCGCAGCTAGCAACTCTAGGATATCGATGACTCGAATCCGCATTCCCCGGATGCAGGGACGACCGCCACATTGTCTTGGATTCACTGTGATTCTATCAAACAGATAAGCAACGGATGCTGGCATTGGTTAAAATTGTTTGAAACCTTTGTCTCTAGCTTACCTCATTTATCGATCGAAATTCACGCCGCGATATAATTCTGAATTTGTAAACATCTTTACCTCTGCTTACATTGTAATAACGGTGGATGTCCCCACATCCTCGGTAAAGGCGTTACCGTTCGTCGGATTGTCACCTGGTACAAACGAGGATTGAATGCTAAGGACTTCCCTCCTTACTACAAACTATTTTTACGATCGTCATACCAAATCCGAATTTAGTATAATACAATATTCTGACAGCAATTTCGGATTTTTTTATGTCTAAGCGCAAAAAACAGGAATGGCTCAAGGAAACCCTAGAGCTCAAGGAAAACCACATTTGGCAGTCCAAGCCGGGAACTCGGATTTTTGTGGCAGGAAGAGGTGCAGTCCGCTTTGATGTTCCCCAAAATTGGCATTTTGAACCC
Source organism: Richelia sp. CSU_2_1 (assembly GCA_012034575.1). GTDB lineage: Bacteria > Cyanobacteriota > Cyanobacteriia > Cyanobacteriales > Microcoleaceae > Microcoleus. The sequence continues at coordinate 66,365 of JAAUPF010000007.1, forward strand.
GATACTAAGTCGTTCCGATTTTTTGATAAAAAGCCGCCGAAGGAAGATTGTTGTTTGGAAGTTTCGTTTAATTTGCTGCCACCCGGTAATTGGGGTGAATTTCCGTTAGTTCCCCTGTTAAAAAAGGTGGTTGATGATGATTCCCGGAATCCGATCGAACGCGGTGAAATTATCCAATTGAAGCGGCAAACTGCGCGGGTTGTTTGGACTCAATTTAAGTTTATCGACCCTCCCGAACAGCGAGAAGCTTATTCGCGAATTTGTATCGGATTGGGTTCTAACGTTCAGTGTTTGATTACTTTTGATTACTGGGTTGATGATGCGGAACGGTTGAATCCTGTCTGGGATACGGTGATGGAATCGTTGGTTTTAGGCTTGTTTATTAGCGATCCCCGCACGGGCTTCGCGCGTCCAGATTAGATAGATTTTTGAGAAAATTTTCACAACCGCTTGGCCATGTAAATATCTGGCTTGCCAATTCCGTTAGCGTCGGGCATGATTCCGACGATCGCAAAACCCATTTTTTGATAAAATTCGTAGGGATGGTTCCGCAAATTTTTAATATTAGCGATGTGTTCCCAAACATTGGGAAACAGATTGATTCCTGAAAGTGTTGTTTGATTGTCTTCGTCGTCTGTACCCACCCACAGAACGAGTCCTCCCCGTTTTTTAGCTTCTGCTGCTAAGTCGGCTACGAGTTGGCGGCCGATTCCTTGTCTGCGAAATTCTGTTTTTACTACCAGCGGGTGCAGTTCCCAAACGTTACCGCCATACTGTTTAATTCCGCCAATCCATCCCAAAACTTGACCGCTGTCGCTAACAGCAATGCGACTGATTCGATAGATCCCAAAAGATTCTTGTACTTCTAGCAAAGCAGAATTGATATCGGGCCAAGCATCAGGCCAATGGTCTTTAAAACCTTCAACTATTAATTGGGCTACCTGTTGAATTTTTGGCTCATCGCTCGCGAGCAAATCAGTAATTTTTACGTTCATTAATGGATACTAAATTATGGTTTTTTATTACTAACTTACTGTTTAACAGATACAGCCTAGTAACCAGTAACTCTCAACTGTCAACTGTCAACTGTCAACTGTCAACTGTCAACTGTCAACTCTCAACTCTCAACTCTCAACTATCAACTATCAGTCGAGTCCTTGGACTTACTGAGGAATTATTATCGATCGCAAAACTCAGCACTTTCTTCTGGCAAAGCAGTATTGATAAACATCCCGCTACCCAACTCAAATCCGGCTTGCTTGGATACTCTGGGAATAATTGCGATATACCAGTGAAAGTATTTTGTTGCCTGTTCTGCCGTAGGGACCGATCGGATAGTATAATTGTAATCTGGATTGTTCAATCCGTAATAAAGCTGAGCGAGAACTGTTTTTAAAGCATAAGCAAGGTCGAAAATTTCCGCATCGGTAATATCATCGAAGGAAGATGAATGACGGCGGGGAAAAATCCAAGTGTGGAAGGGCGAAAGTGCAGCGTAAGGGATAAAAGCTACGAAATGCTCGCTTGCAAAAACTATTCTTTCTTGTGCCGCTAATTCATCTTCTAAAGTGCGGCAAAACAAGCATTCTCCCGTGTCGTCAAAATAGCGAACTGCTTCATCAATGCGACTGCGAAATTGATTCGGGACAACGGGCGTCGCTGCGATTTGCGAGTGGGGGTGTTCGAGGGATGTTCCAGCACTTTCTCCGTGATTTTTAAAGATAATAATTGTTTCAATGTGAGGATGTTTTCTAATTTCTAGATAGCGTTGGCGGTATACTAAAAGGATATTAGCAACTTCTTCAACGCTCAATAAAGCCGTAGTTAAATCGTGTCGCGGGTGTTCTACAATTACTTCGTGAACGCCAACTCCCGATAGCGTGCGGTGAATTCCCGATGATATTCTGATTCTTTCTGCTGTCGGGGAGAGGGCGGGATATTTGTTGCCAATCGCCCTGACTTTCCAGCCGTTTCGATCGCCCAAACGGAAAGTTTCTGTTGTTCCATCTTCTTCATTTCCCACGCAAAACGGACAATCAGGGCGGTGCGGGGGTAATTGCGCGATCGACTTTTTGTAGTTGGCAAATTGGTCCGGTCTTTTTGCTCTTTCGGTGGCTACGATCACCCAATCTCTGGTAATTAGATTTTGTCTAAGTTCAGACATTTTCTTACCTTCCGTTTCACGGTTGACCTGTTTCCGATTTTAGATAATTGTTTGCCATTTGTCAGTAATGGCTGGCTTTTTTTTAACAATTCTTGATATCTAACTTCGATCGCGGAGCGTATTGTTTCAACCAAAAACAGCGAAGGGCGATCGATAAAATTAATAATATAACTTATCAAACAAAGCTGGTTTTAGTGGATAAGTTTTTACTATTTTCTAATTGACATTTTACAAAAAAACTTACGTAGGGATGCCGAAGCCGGGTTTTTGACAACAATCTTGCTTGTGACTCGCGGATTATGGAAAAAACCCGGTTTCTTCGATCGACTCGAAGAGGGCAGGTTTATTTAACTTGCACGATTTGCCCTGCAGCTTGCGCGAGACTGGCTAAAGCCGGGTCTAAATCCAGTAAAATTACTGAAGCCGATCGCCCTTATAAATGTTAAATTCATTTTGATTAACTATCGATCGTAGCTGCACCCAGTAATTAGTCTTAATTGAAATTGTTTAATTAAAATTGAGAGCTGGTGTTTGGCAGAGATTAACTGCGTACAATCGCGTAGATTTGCCGTCCGAATATTCGGCACTGACATCAAAAAAGCAGTCAAATTCAGAGCTTTTGCCATCTCGCAACTCAGGGGAAAAATTTGCTGAGGCGCGATCGCCAATTGCGGGTACTTTTAGTTTATTTTGCCCCCAGCTTTGTTGTTCGGGGGAAGATAAATAAATTGCCGTCATTGGCTTGCCGCTGTTATTCACAGCAGTCACGGTTATTACTTTAGGTTGAGCGTTTTGCACGGTTAACGAAGTGGCTGGAAGCGCCAAGCTTGCTAAAATCATACAGGTGTGAAATAATTTTTGCAGCATTGAATCATCTATCTAAAGTTAGAAGTTTATTCCAGCATAACAGCGTACTTTACAATAGTAAATACTGAAATAAACATTTTGTAATATTTTCTAAATATCTTCAAAAATGTGGGCGCGATCGAAGCCAAAAGCCCAAAAGATGCCCAAAAAAATGAGCGAGTTTACTCTCGATCGTTCACCCGCAATTTTACGGATATCTAGGGAGATTATTTAAAGATTTGTCGGATACTGCCGCACTCTCAAATGTATTTGATGAGAATGTAAGGTATGGAGTTTACCAATTACCAATTACCACTTACCAATTATCAAGCGCTCTCTTGCGTACCTCGCGTTAGACCGGAAATGCTATATTGCAGCTCTTTATGATATTTTTAAACAGTGATAATGTTTGTAAGTAATTATGCTGAGAGCCGGAATTGTCGGACTGCCCAATGTGGGCAAATCTACTTTATTTAATGCTTTGGTTGCTAATGCCAAGGCGACTGCTGCTAATTTTCCATTTTGCACGATCGAACCGAATGTCGGCGTCGTCGCAGTACCAGACGAAAGGTTGCAGGTGTTGAGCAATATTTCTGATTCAGTGCAAATCGTGCCCGCGCGGATTGAGTTTGTGGATATTGCCGGTTTGGTGAAGGGCGCGAGTCAGGGAGAAGGATTGGGAAATCAGTTTTTGTCTCACATCCGGCAAGTCGATGCGATCGCCCACGTGGTTCGCTGTTTTGAAAACGATGATATCATTCACGTGGCCGGTTCCGTCGATCCGCTGCGAGATATTGACATCATCAATCTCGAACTAATTTTAGCAGATTTAGCCCAAATCGAACGCAGGCTCGATCGAACTCGCAAGCAAGCCCGCAACAACAAAGAAGCCCAAATCGAAGTAGGAGTGCTCGAAAAATTAGTCGAGGTTTTAAATGCGGGAAAACCGGCGCGACAGTGCAGTTTAACCGACGAAGAAGCTGAGTTAGTTAAAGGCTTGGAATTGCTGACGAACAAGCCGATTATCTATGCAGCCAATGTATCCGAGGATGATTTGGCCCAAGGAAACAGCTATGTAGAACAAGTGCGGGAAGTAGCAGCTAAAGAAAATGCTAAGGTTGTAATAGTTTCAGCGCAAGTTGAGTCAGAATTAGTGGAGTTGCCAGAGGAGGAACGGGCAGATTTCCTAGAGTCTCTGGGGGTAAAAGAAGGTGGCTTAAAATCTCTGATTCGCGCCACTTACGAGTTATTGGGTTTGCGGACTTATTTTACCAGCGGGCCGAAAGAAACTCGCGCTTGGACGATTAATGCGGGGATGTTAGCCCCGCAAGCAGCGGGAGTAATTCACTCAGATTTTGAACGGGGTTTCATCCGGGCTGAAACAGTGGCTTATCAAGACTTGGTTGCTGCTGGGGGGATGAATCCAGCTAAGGAAAAAGGCCTGGTTCGCAGTGAAGGTAAAGAGTATGTCGTACAAGAGGGGGATGTGCTGTTGTTCCGATTTAATGTTTAGGTTTTTTAAGGAGATAAGCAGATGGATATCATTTCGCTGGTAATTGCTTGGTTGGTAACTTCTGTGAGCTTTTTTATTATTTCCAAATTACCGCTGGGAGTGGATATTGACAGTTTTCAAAAGGCGATGATTTCGGCAGCGGTGTTTGGCTTGCTGAATGCTTTAGTGCGGCCGCTGTTTGTAATTTTTGGTTTTCCCTTTGTCTTGATAACTTTTGGTTTGTTTATGATTGTTATCAATGCGGCGATCTTTGGATTGGCGGCTTGGCTAGTCGAAGGATTTCGGTTGCGGTGGGGAATTTGGAGTGCTTTGCTGGGGGCTCTCTGCCTCGGTTTTATTAACTCTGTGCTGTACGATATTTTAGCCCGCGTCTTGCCTAATGTTCGCTAAAAATTAGTCAGCAGCTAGCAACCATCAGTCATTAGTTTGGTAATTAATTTGTAGGGTGCGCAGCGCGCACCTTACTGCATAATACCAATTAGAAATCCGCATTTGTCTGTGAGGTAGGTGATTTTTGCCTAGCCGCCGCGCAACTGCCTCACTAAATGAACTAATTCCGGTAAAATAAGCTTTTCCACAGCTAGTATCACCGCATTGCTAGAACCCGGAAGCGAAAACACTAATTTTCCTTGATACACCCCAGCAACAGCCCGAGATGCGATCGCCCTCGAACCGATTTCTTGATAGCTCAAAAACCGAAAAATCTCGCCAAATCCCGGCAAAATTCTGTCTAGCAAACTTTCCATCACATCGTAAGTCGTATCGCGGGGCGAGATTCCCGTTCCGCCGCTAAACACGATCGCATCTACATCTTGCCTCTGAGAAAAAGCCTGCATTTGCAAGGCAATTTTTGCAGCATCATCTTTAATTACTGCGTAAGCGACCACAGCATGACCCGCATCTTTAAGCAATTTTTTTATTAGTAAACCGCTATTGTCTGTGTCCGGCGATCGCGTATCGCTGACAGTAATGACAGCACAATTTACTGCCATTTCAGATAAATCGGGGTGAGGAATTTGCGTCATAGTTTCTTCTTTTAAGTAATCGGCAATCAGCTCTTGGTAAACAGCCAATTACTAACTACCAATTACCAATTACTAATTACCGATTATGCCTTACTAAATCCCAAACCATTTGCTTGGGCGTAGCGTTCCATGAAACGCATAAACCGATCCCATTCTTCAGTGGTTCTCATCAAGTAAAGAGCTTCCAAACCAGCAGGCTGACCGTTGATGAATTTAGCTTTTACCTCGCGAGTTAGGATTTCGCCTTCTTCATCTATCATGTACATTCCCGTAATGTCTTCGGTACTGCTGCTGCTGAGGGCTTTGGGATTTTCAAAGATAAAGGTGGCGGTGCCTTGAGCGCCACTCTTCGAGCGGGTCAGGCGCACGTCGGGCACGGCTTCTTCGTCTATACCCCTGGAAAATTGAATTTTAGCCATAATTGCACAGTTGAACCTTAAGGATTGCTTAATTTCTTAACGTTTCATCATAAAACGATTCGGGTACGCGCACATGAGAAGTGTGGGAGGGAGAAGGGGGAGAGGGGGAGAGGGGGAGATTTTTGAGATGGGGGGATTAGGGA
>JAAUPF010000052.1 GCA_012034575.1 Richelia sp. CSU_2_1
ATCACAACTAGGTACTTTTTCACTCGTGAGATTATTTTGTCGATAAGCCGAAATTTTTGAGGCGGGTCGATCGTGCGAAAACATTTGCCTGTAAAGGTTCAGGGGCGCTTGTCGCCCCCTGAAGCGATAGGGTTAGCGGCGGGAGTATGTCACATTTTTTATATTGGAGATTGGGGATTTGCAATTAGAATTTGGAGGTTTGTAGGTTGGGTTTAACCGCATCTTGCACCTAATATTCGGGATCGGGTTTCTGACAAAAAATCTGCAAAAACAACCTCTATTTTGCGTTTCTAAACCGATTTTTCAGCAGTCGATCGAGAATGCTGCGAAATTTCAGGTTTAACGAGGTAAACCCAACCCACGAATTTCGATCAAATTATCGCCCTAAATATGGGAGAGCAAAATTATCTCAACCGTTTGAACCTTTCGGATTCAGCAATCTCAAATTAGGTGCAGCGGTTCCGTAATTTACCCGACAGCCGATATTAAACAAACTAGAACTGCACTGCAAGGGAACAACTTGCTGGTCGAGCAAAGCACTGCAACTGACATACTCGTCACCATTAGTATCTCTTAGCATACATTCAACAGGTTGAGCGCCCGATCGAGCCGCCCAACTTTTCATCCCAATGTCAGCAACTATGTGTTCCCAAAAAAACCACAGCAGCAACACACCAAACACAGCGGCGACTGCCAATCCTAATTTAAACTTCCAACTGTTAAAGAAGTTTCCCACACTCATTTTAACATTTTCTACCAAAGAGATTGAACTAGCTGTGCTTGTTTCAGCAACTTCCAAATTTGTTTGTGTTTGTTCTGCTGGAATTTCTGACATGATGTAATATCCTCTTATCGTTAAGACTTGATTAAGTTTGAGCTGTCGCGAGTTCGATCGCAACTGGCAACTTATCTACATAATTTTAGCAAATACTAATCATTGGCGACAACTGAGCAATATCGCTTTTAATTGTAAGGTGCGCGCTGCATACCCTACATCTACACATAGAGTGAGTTTGCGAACTACCTACAACGGCTTAGCGGTGGGCTTGTAGGCTTCCCAATTCATTGAGGACTGCCTCAGTTTTCGGAGATTTTTTACCTCCCTGAAATCTCAAATCTCAAACTCCAATTATTTAGCCTGCGAGTATTGACAGCAACTCGGCTTCAGAAAGTTGAGCGATTCCGAGCGATCGAGCTTTTTCTAATTTAGAACCCGCATCCTCACCGAGAACTAAATAATCAGTTTTAGAACTCACAGAATTTGTGACTTTACCTCCAGCTTTTTGAATCAAATCTTTAGCCTCATCTCGTTTGAGAGTCGGCAGCGTTCCGGTAATCACAAAAACTTTGCCAGATAGTGGCAAACTCTTGCTTTCAGTTGCTTTTTCCTGACTGTTAACTGCCGATTTTAACTGCAAACCAGCAGCTATCAGCCGATCGATTAAACTTTGATTTACCGGAACTTGAAACCATTGATAAACAGCTTGAGCGATTTCCGGTCCGATGCCGTAAACACCCTCGATCGATGCCGCCGAAGCCTTAGCTAAATCTTCCACATTGACAAACCTTTCTGTCAGCAATTGAGCGTTAACGCTGCCGACATGGCGGATGCCCAAACCGTAAAGCACCCGCGCCCAAGGTTGAAATTTGGATTGGTCGATCGAACTTACCAATTTTTCCGCCAGCTTGGGCCCCATTCGTTCCAAATTCATCAATTTTTCGGCAGTCAAATCGTACAAATCCGCTACAGAATGCACCAAATTGCTATTAACTAACTGCTGTACAAACTTCTCGCCAACTCCATTAATATCCAGCGCATCTCGGCTGCAAAAATGAATTAGCGAACCCCTTAAAATTGCCGGACAAGATGTATTGATGCAGCGAGTAACCGCCTCGCCCTTTTCCCTAACTACAGGTTGCTGGCATTCGGGACAGCAATTCGGCATTGCAAAAAGTCGAGCATTTTCCGGGCGAAGTTCCGGCAAAACTCGCACGACTTCCGGAATAATTTCGCCAGCTTTTCTGACAACAACCGTATCACCGATATGCAAGTCTAGCAGAGCAAGTCGATCGCTATTGTGCAGCGAAGCCCGCGAAACAGTAGTCCCCGCCAACTGCACCGGTTTGAGTTCCGCTACGGGAGTTAAAGCACCCGTTCTACCTACTTGTACAGTTACCGCTTCTACAATTGTAGGCACTTCAGCAGCGGGATATTTAAGGGCGATCGCCCAGCGCGGGAACCTCTGAGTAAAACCCAATTGTTGTTGCAGGACGATCGAATTAATCTTAACCACAACTCCATCAGTCATGTAAGGCAAATTTCGCCGTTCTTCATCCCAATATTCGTAATACTCCCGCACCTCATCCAAAGAATTACAAAGTTTGCGATTGGGATTCACCTTAAACCCCATTTTTCGCAACAATTCTAAAGATTCCCAGTGCGTTTTTGTCTCGTTATTTTCAGATTCTACTTCGCTTTTTTTTGTACCGACATACAGCGTATATGCAAAGAAATCCAACCGCCGCCGATCCACAATTTTAGAATCTAACTGTCGCAGCGTACCAGCAGCAGCATTGCGGGGATTGGCAAACAATTGCTCGCCAGCTTCTTCGCGTTCCCGATTGATTTCTGCAAACACAGCTAGCGATAAAAAAGCCTCGCCTCGCACTTCCACAACAGGCGGAGGATTGTCTGAATTCAATTTTAAAGGAATCGATCGAATCGTTTTGACATTTTGGGTAATATCTTCGCCGGTAATGCCATCTCCCCGCGTCACACCCCTAACTAAAACACCATTTTCATAAGTCAATGCTAAAGCAGAACCGTCAATTTTTAACTCGCAAACATAATAACCCCCCCCCAGCCCCCCCTTACCAAGGGGGGGAGTAATTGATGTATTTTCTGCATTGAGAAGTTGCAAACCACTCTCTTGTCCCCCCCCTTGGTAAGGGGGGGTTAGGGGGGGTAAAACTCGCTGCCAGCGTTCCTGCCACTTAGCAAATTCTTCAAGATTAAAAGCATTTTCTAAACTGTAGAGAGGAATATTGTGCTTGACACTAAAAAACTTAGCTGCAGGTTTTTCACCAACTCTCTGAGTCGGACTTTCGGAAGTTATTAAATGGGGATAATCCGCTTCTAATTCTTGCAGTTCGCGGTAAAGTCGATCGTACACTTCATCCGCCATTACCGGCTCATCCAAAACATAATAAGCATAGCTAGCTTCCTGTAGCTGCCGTCTTAACTGTGCTATTCTCTGTTCGATTTCACCTTGCATAAAAACTTGCGGAATGTTAGGGACTGCCGATCGATCGCTCAAACGCCTGAACTACTTATCCTAGCACTATCTGCGCCAATTTGCGTCCTCCTGCGGTTGTATTTAGTAAAGTGCATCAGTATTACTGCGTGAAATTGCCAATTTATTAAATAATAGCTTAATAAAAAACGAACCAGTAACTAGAATAAAAGTTTTTATCCTAATTCTGGATCGCTCGATCGGTTTCAGGATAAGGCTGGTTAATTCATCACAAATTCAGGTCTGAAAAATCGCTAAACTTTTTGGTTTCCCCCGATCGCGCATTTTGCGAGTTTTCAGAATCTTTCTCACCGTTCGATGAGTTGTTATTAGTATGAGCGGCGACATAATCCTTAGCATTCGGTCCTTTAAAAGCGAGCGGTTCGGCGTGTTCTACTTGAAACACGTTAGCGTAAAGATTGGCAATAATCTGCTTGCCTCCTTGGGTCAATTCCAAATAGTTGAGAGCCGCCGGAATGTAGGGAAAAACGCCGTTCCAATAAAACTTGGCGTAATTTTGGCGCAAATCCCCAGGCGATTTGTAACCCAAGATTTTATTAGTGCCAACTTCTTCAAATTCGTAGAACAAAGCGCTAATTTTCCGCAGGTAATTCGGGTCGCTCAACTGACCGATCAAATCTGCCGCCCGTGCGAGTCCAGAATAATTGTGCCTGTCTTGATGGGTTTCGCTAGCGGGTACCGGAAAGCGAGTCAATTCAATATTTCGCTTGATTTGTTCGGCATCAATTAATTTGTGACCGCCGAAGCGTTCGTCAATTACCAGTTTTCCCCGATCGACATGATAGGGAGTTAAGCTCGCAGAAGTTGCCCCGATCGGCACTGAAACCATGCCCCCGTCGATACCAGTAGCGTACAGTCCTACAGCTTCTTGGTCCTGACGGCAAACACCCTTCACGTAGCCGATATCGTGGCACAGCAGAGATATAATGTAGTGCAGCCAATCCTCCGGCGACACTCCGCCCTCGCGGATGTGCTTGCCCCGCAAGATTTCTTGTCCCACCAATGCCACCAGCATCGTGTGTTCGACATTGTGATAGAGGGCATCGCAGTTGGCAATATTTTCTAGAGCCATAGTCCCGGCCCAGGCGATAATTTCTGGGTAGTCAGGCTTGTACTTGCCGTAGGTGCGGTGGTAGCCGGCAATTAGCTCTTTGACGAAGGAGTCGATTAAAATCGCAGTAGCATTGAACATGATAAATTCTCTCACTCAGACTTCATTTACCAAATCATTCAGCAGTAGCTAACAGGCGGTTGCAAAAATAGTTAGTGAAAATTGCAACATATCTTACAAGCAGATTTACACGAAGACTTACACGCAGACATCGATTGTTAAATTCAAGATCGTTTTTCGATCGGAAAAATTGTTTGAGGTCTCTGCTAACTACAATAACTTAGATTCACTAAAAGGTTCCTTAAAAGATTCGCTAAAAGCCGATCGCGCCTACAGTATTAAATATTATTGAAACAATTTGCTGCTTTTGCTCGACTCAACTATTTAGAAGTCTTGGGTGTCAAAGTTATGAACCGTCTGTTTCCGAGTCTGTCCGCGGGTGTCAAACGCACGAAGCGGTCGATCGCCCTCAAGTACCTGGGATTGTTTGCCTTCACCGGTGTTTGCACCGCCGCGCCAGCTTTGGGAGCCGAGCGAATTTACGCAACCTACGGGCCGTTGGAAGTGGCTGTGCCGATCGAATCTCTAGCACTGTTTGCCAAAGAAGGCACGATCGACTCGTCATGGGACGGCTTCGCTCAGTATGCCACCAAAGAGCAGCTAGAACAGTTTCGCCTCGTCCTGCAAGCCCGCGCCGAAATCAGCCCCATCACGATCGCCCAATTCCTGTACACTCCCCAGGGAGAAGTGCTGCTGGAACGTTTGGGCCGAGTAATTCAAACCAAAGCTCGACAGCCCGGATTTTATGCGATCCGAGCGGCCTTAATTTTAGCTGCTGCCGATGCAGAAGGTCTGACAATTGTCAACGTGCTGCGCAAATTCCCGACTTACGGCATCAGGATTGACATTGCCCGCGGCTTGGATGTCGCCAACAGGCTGACAACGCTGATTAACCGCTCCAATCGGGCGATCGCCGGAGTCATTCAATTGTCGGAAGCCGCAGCCACCGAACCGCCTGCAATTCCCGCCGCCGAACTGCGCAAAGCCGAAGGGCCCGGCCCCTATACTTGGCGAAAATCATCGGTAACGATCGCCAGCCCCAACCGATCGCGTACCTTTCCCATTGACATTTACCTGCCCCAGGGCAGCCCTAAACCCGCTCCCGTCATCGTCATTTCCCACGGCTTGGGTTCCGATCGCATTTCCTTCGAGTATTTAGCCAAACACTTAGCTTCCTACGGTTTTGCCGTCGCCGTTCCCGAACACCCCGGCAGCAACGCCCAACAACTGCAGAACTTAGTCACGGGCAAAGCCAAAGAAGTAGCAGAACCAGCAGAATTTGTCAACCGCCCCCTCGATGTTAAAGATTTGCTCGACTATCTCGCCAACCTAGCTGCAAACAATCCAGCTTACCGAGGTCAGCTAGACTTGCAGCGAGTCGGCATCATCGGCCAATCCTTCGGCGGCTACACAGCTTTAGCTCTCGCCGGGGCGGGGATTAATTTCGCACAGCTAGACAAGGACTGCAAAGCAGAAAACGACACTTGGAATATCTCGCTGCTGTTGCAGTGCCGCGCTAGGGGACTCGATCGCAACCAATACAATTTCAGCGATCCCCGGATCAAAGCCGCGATCGCCATCAACCCAATTATCAGCAGCATTCTCGGAGAAACCAACCTCAGCCAAATTCAGATTCCCGTCATGGTAGTCGCGGGCAGTGCCGATACTGTCGCCCCCGCTTGGCTAGAACAAATTCAACCCTTCACCTGGCTGACATCGGCAAACAAATACCTGGTAATGATGAACAACGGCACTCATTTTTCCACGATCGACCAATCGCCTCAAAGCGTATTTCAGCCTCCCAGGGAGGCGATCGGTCCGGAACCGGCTTTAGCCCGCCGCTACCTCAGCGGACTCAGCGTAGCTTTCATGGAAAACTATTTGAACGGGCGATCGAACTTCCGCCCGTATTTAGAACCTAATTCAGCTATAGCAGTTTCCCGAGGCGCGATCGGACTGAGAATTTTGCGATCGCTGACTCCCGAACAATTGCAGCAATTGCTAACAACATCTCCAGCACCCAGTCGCCCCGCCGCGCCACTGCCAACACCTCAACCTCAACCAAATCTAGTTCCTAGATGAAAGTTTTGAGTTTTGAGTTTTGAGTTTTGAGTTAACCCCATAGATTAATGAGGCGCTAATATCGATCGGACGCGATTTGACGAAAATAACTGTTCAAAGCTACTCATTACTATTTTTTTGTTGAGCTATTAAATCATCAACAAATGTTCTAAGCTGTTCCTGCCAATTAGGGACAGCTTTTATTGCCTCTTTCTGTCCTTTTCTACCTTTAAAACAAATAGGTTGTTCGTCCAGATTTTCTTGAAGAATTTTTTTTGCTCCAAATTGGTTGTTTTTTTGAAATGGCATTGACAATTCTTTTGGATGTTAGTATACTGCCTTTAGGATATGGATCGTGCCTGCTTGAAAAATCGCAAATCTCAAATCCAAAATAGATTAACGGCGGTCTATAAAACCGCTATGCTGTGAAGTTAAGGTTGCTTTTCCTGTAGGAGAAGTAGCCATCGTTGCCCAAAAATCTAGTTGCACTGTCCAAAGCTGCGACAACAGCTAGGGACAGCTAACCGCCAAACTGAAAACACCAGCAAGGAGGTCTAATGGAGAATTTTAACACTCTCTGCAGCCGCCCTGTTGTGCTTTGACAATGCGGGGCGGCTGGGTTTTTGGGTTTTCCTAGAAAACCAAAAACTACAAGGAGAATATCCATGCCACAGGAAATCAAGCCTGAGGATAATTCGGATGAGAGTCGAACGGGTGCAGCCCCAGAATCCGAACAGCACATAGATGCTGGAGATAATTCGAGCGAAACTCCAACGAAGGCACCGCCAGCAGCCGAACAGCAAGTAGTCCGAATAACACTTGTCGGTTCTCGCAAGGCAGTGTTAAAAACCATACACACTTTGTACCTGCTAGGCTTTGCCGAAGTCAGCGATTGGAGTCCGCCGCAGCCAGTTAAGAACTCAAACGATGTTGCTAGTTCTTTAATCCGGCGTCAAGGAACAGGTACGATCGAGCCTTCTGTGAAACCGAACACATAGATTGAGTCATTGTGTAGTGAGGACTTCAGCCCGCAAAAGCTTGTAAAGTCCTCACTGCGAACCCTAATGCCGATCGAGCGAATCTTGTACTAACGTAGATAGTTGAAGAATCAGATGGTCTAAAATCATGCCAGGAGCAGCACTATCTCAACCAATCCCCAGACCCACTCCCACCCCCAGCGGCGGTGGTGGCGGAACTGCACCAGGAGGCGGAGGTACTACGCCAGGAGGATCTGGCAACATTCGCGGCACCAGCCGCCCCGACTCCCTCACTGGTACAGGAGGCGCGGACTTAATATTTGGTTTGGAAGCCCCCGACACAATTTTCGGCGCGGCTGGAAACGATACAGCCTACGGCGATGAGGGCGACGACTCGATCCGCGGTGACGGTGGCAATGACTGCCTGTTAGGCGGTGCCGGCAGCGATACGGGATTGGGTAGCGCGGGCGACGACACCGTATTTGGCGGCCGCGGATCTGACTCGCTGTTGGGCGACGAAGGCAATGACGTGTTGTTGGGCGGCCAAGACAGCGACATTATGTCTGGAGGTGCGGGAAACGATACTTTCTTCGGAGGTTCCGGCGATGACTCGTTGCTGGGCGGCGTCGGTGACGATTGCCTTTCGGGCGATCGGGGTCGAGATACTTTAATCGGTGGCGACGGCAATGATACATTTGTTATCGGTCGCCAAGCAGACGGCGATCTGTTTGCAGACTATACCGATGGGGTCGATCGCATTCGCTTGAGTGCCGGACTCACCTTTAGCGAACTCACTATCTCTGCAGGTACTGCTGGGACCTCTCCTACTACAATAATCCAGCTTACAAGCACCAAAGAAACTCTCGCTATTATTGGAGTTGCCCGCAATTCTATCACTCAAGCAGACTTTATTTTCTAGTTTGCTAATTGGGAATTGGGAATTGGGAATTGGGCGAAACGAAGTGGAGGGATGGGGCATGGGGCATGGGGCGAAGCCCAGGGATTGAAAATTGGGCCTTGTAGTTAGTAACTAATAGCCCAGGACTCGAGTAAAAAGTAGTTTGACACGTTACTGATAGCTTTTGCGGTGCGCAGTGCGCACCCTACATCTAGAAGTTCTGCGTCCTAAACTGCAACCAAAAACCAATAACTGATTTCGCTAGCGGGGACGATCGTACTAACAACTAATGACTAATAACTAATGACTGCTAACTAATGACTATTGAAGGTTTTCTCAATCTCAACAAACCTGCGGGCATGACTTCTCACGACTGCGTGGGGCGAGTGCGCCGGCTGTTAAAAATCAAGCGCGTCGGACACGGAGGAACTCTCGATCCGGCCGTCACTGGCGTGCTGCCGATCGCCCTTGGCAAAGCTACTAGACTGCTGCAATTTCTCCAGCCCGGTAAAGCTTACCGCGGCACAATTCGGTTTGGTTTAACTACTGCTACGGACGACTTAGAAGGAGAAATTCTGAGCGCTCGATCGGTGCCGGAATTGAGTTTAGAAACAGTGCAAGCTGCGCTGCCGAATTTCATGGGAAATATCTCGCAATTTCCCCCCAATTACAGCGCCGTTCAAGTTGGAGGAAAACGCCTTTACGATTTGGCGCGACAAGGTAAAACAGTCGAAGTTGCTGCTAGAAATGTCGAAGTTTTTCGGCTGGAAATTTTAGATTGGCGGGCGGGGGACTTTCCCGAATTGGATTTGGATATCGCCTGCGGACCCGGTACTTACATTCGATCGATCGCCCGCGATTTGGGCGCTATGTTGAATGTTGGCGGAACTTTGGCTGCTTTGAAACGCACCGCAAGCAGCGGTTTTTCGATCGAGCAAAGTCTCAGTTTTGCAGATTTAGAAATGCAGTTAGAGGCCGGAACTTTTTCCCCGCTTTTGCCGTCTGAAGTTTTAGGACATTTAGAGGCGATCGTCCTGCCTCCTGAATATGTCAAACGCTGGTTTCAAGGTCAGCGCCTCCCGATCTCTGAAATTATGACCGAAATTAATATCGACCTAAAAATCGAAAAAAATTCTTTATTTTCTAGCTCTGCTGCCTCGCAGGTTTATGATGAAAGCGGTAAATTTTTAGGTATCGGTCAAGTAGTTGAATCCGATACAAACATTATTTTAGCTCCTCAAATTGTGTTTTAGTTTTTCCAGAGGCAACAAATGAAAATAGGTATCGTCGGCGCTGGCAATGTAGGCGGAACTCTCGGACGCATTCTAGTTAAAAAAGGTCACGAAATAGTATTTGGTGTTAGAGACCCGCAGAGTCCAAAAGTGCAAGCAACTCTAGAAGCTACAGGCTCGATCGCGCGAGCGGCAAGCGTTAAAGAAGCGGCGGCATTTGGGGACGTTTTGATATTAGCCACGCCTTGGAATGCCACGCAAGATGCGATCGATCGAGCCGGAGATTTGACAGGCAAAATCATTATCGATGCTGTCAATCCGATCGAACTTACACCCGCCGGACTTGCAGCAGGATTAACGGTCGGACACACTACCTCAGCCGCCGAAGAAATCGCTAAATGGGCAACAGGAGCAAGTGTTGTTAAAGCTTTTAACAACATTGGCGCAAGCTGTTTTGAAAACCCGCAATTCGGCGGGCAAAGAGCAACTGCTTTTATCTGCGGAGACAGTGCAGAAGCCAAGAAAATTGTTGCTAATTTGGCAGAAGAAATTGGATTTGTAGCGATCGATGCTGGCGATTTAAAACAGGCTAGGCTGCTCGAACCTGTGGGGATGCTGTGGATTCACCTAGCTTTTAGCGGTATGGGGCAAGACTTTTCAATCTCTTTAGTTAAGCGTTAGACGAAAGAAGGAAGAAGGAAGAAGGAAGAAGGAAGAAGGAAGAAGGAAGAAGGAAGAAGAAGGAATCAGAATTCAGGAGGAAGAAGAAAAACAACTGTCAACTGTCAACTGTCAACTGTCAACTATCAACTGATGAAAAGATTGGCGATCCAAACGATCCGAGTTTATAAAATGGCGATTTCTCCTTACCTGCCCAACGCTTGTAGGTTTCAGCCAACTTGTTCGCAATACGCTATCGAAGCAATCGAAAGATTCGGAGTAGCCCGCGGCAGCTTGATGGCGGCAGGGCGGATTTTGCGCTGCAACCCCTTTCACCCCGGCGGCTTCGATCCAGTTCCCCCTAAAGATAGTACAGAAAATGATTAAGCAATATATCGGTTAATCGGCGATCGCTAATTAAATCCAGCCTCAAAAATCTCGTCTTTCAGGATGCAAAAACCGACTCGTTTGCGAAAATATCCGACCTTCGCTTTTAAGATCGATTAAAAACCCGATGTCTTTGGTATTGATAAATACAGGAAGATCTCAGTCGAATGCCGAATGTCTTCTCCAAATCCTTCGATCGATCTTCCCCAAACCCTTCGATCGAGTTTTTGCTGCCAAATAGAACATTTCAGTAAAATTACTGTTTCGCATCAAAGCTCAGAAATTTTACAATAGTACAAACGGAGTACGGGGGATGCGAGTTTATATGTCAGCTAAAACAATTGGCTACAAAATGTTGTCCCATACTCTGGCAACGCTCAGCCAGAAACAAGCAACGGGAAAACTAATATTAGAGCAAGGAGAGCAACAGTGGCAATTTTACTTTTTTAGAGGCTCTCTAGTTTATGCTACAGGAGGATGGCACAGAGCGAAGCGCTGGTATAGAGCGATCGGACAACACTGTCGGAATTTTCAAGTCGATCTTAGAGATTTCGACGCGGGAGAACTGTGGGAATATCAACTGATCCAGCAGGGAATTGCCGAGAGCGAAATGAGTTTGGAGCAGGCAAAAGCGATCGTCCAAAGCAGCGCTTGTGAAGTATTTTTTTCTCTAATCGGTCAATCGGGTTTGCGCCGGGAATGGCATTCGTCAAAAAAATACGCTTCTAAAATTATCCCTTCAGCCCTGCTGTCTTTAACAGAAGTAGAGGAAATTTTGTCCTCTACAGAACAGCTTTGGCAAAAGTGGAAAGCAATGGGTTTGTGGCTCGTGGAACCGGAACAAGCACCGCTGTTAAAAGTATCGTCAGACTTGCAAAATAGATACAGTGCGGATTCTTTGCTAGCCTTAACTAACGTATTTAATGGCGAGAATACTCTTTGGGATATTGCTTTCAAGAAAAGGCAGTGCCTCACGGTAGCAAGTCGGGCTTTGTTGCACTACATGGAGCAAGGAGCGGTAAGTTTCCGAACAGTACCGGATTTGCCGTCGCCCATCGAACAGTGGCGTTTGGCAGCAGCAATTGCCCAACCAGCCCGCCCTTTGATTGCGTGTATTGATGACAGTCCGACAGTATGCGAATATTTAGAACAAATTTTATTACAGGGTGGATATCGAGTCCTAAAAATTCAAGATCCGATGCAGGGTGTGGCATCCCTAGCCAAGCACAAACCGGCTTTAATTTTTATGGACGTGCTGATGCCCAGGACAAATGGTTTTACCCTGTGCAATTTTCTGCGCAAAACACCGGCTTTTCGAGAAACTCCGATCGTGTTTTTGACAGGTCAAAACAGTATAGTCGATCGCACGCGAGCCAGATTTACAGGCGCTTCTGATTTTTTGAGCAAGCCCCCCAAACCAGAAAAGGTTCTGCAAATAGTTGAGAAGTATTTGAAACCCAAAAGCGATCGCAGTTCTACAGCAATTCGCGACAACGATTTAGTAAATTCTCGCCGTCTTGCAGCGGTCAATTCTTGATTACAAATTCCTGAAAAACAATCTTTTCTAGTACATCGTGCTATTTGAGATTGTGGATTTGAGATTTGAGATTTTCAATTTTTAAATCTAAAATCGGAAATCTACAAATTGAATCAAGAATTCATTTATTAAAAGATTAAGGCTCGATCCAGAATGCTCGTTCTGTGAAATTATGCGCTCCTGTCGAACTCGCGTTGTACAATAATTGCACAACCGGATTTGAGAAGATGGGTTATGAGCGATCGAGCGCCTCTGGTAAGCGCAGTTATTCCAGCGTACAATTGCGCCCCTTACATAGGTCAAGCAGTAGATAGCGTTTTGAATCAAACCTATGCTAACTGCGAAATTGTTGTAGTAGACGACGGCTCAAAAGATGATACTAAATTAGTTTTAGAGAAATACGGCGATCGCGTTCGTTATATCTACCAACAAAATCAAGGAGTTTCTGTTGCCAGAAATCGCGGCATCGAATTAGCGCGCGGAGAGTTTGTCGCATTTTTAGACGCCGACGACTTCTTTTTTTTCGACAAAATAGCAGCGCAAATAGCTGTATTTGCAGCGCAACCCAATTTAGGAATCGTACACAGCGGCTGGCGGTTAGTTAACAGTAAAGGCGAACCTATCCGAGATGTCAAGCCTTGGGAAAACATTCCGAAATTAGATTTAGAAATGTGGCTGCGCTGGAAACCGGTACTGCCCAGCGCGATGGTATTTCGCCGCAGTTGGTTGCAGCAGGCCGGCGGTTTTGACCCCCGATTCCCCCCAGCAGAAGATACAGATTTAGCGCTGCGTTTGGCTTTGATGGGATGCGAGACAGCTTGGTTGAAACAAGTAACAGTCGGCTACCGCCAGCACGAACAAAGTGCCATGCACAAGGGTTTGCCGCAGGCAAATTCCCTAGCAGCAGTCATCGACAATTTCTTTGCCCAACCCGAATTGCCGGATAAAATACGCTTGTTGGAAAAGCAAATTAAGTACAGCACTTTAGTTTGGATTGCGTGGTATTTGCACCGCACCGGGCATCCGGTAGAAATGGCGCAGTTTTTGCAGCGTTCTTGGAATTTTACACCTTATTTGCCAGTGGAAACTGTAATTAATTGGGCAGATTGTTTCGCTGAATTTTATCAAGAATTTGGTAAGGAATTTGATGCAGATTTGTTGGCGAGTTCTGATGAATGGCAGAATTTAATGCAGTGGATTATTGCTGCGCAAACTAGCTATTAAATAGTCGATCGTCGATCGTTGACAGCTTGCCCGCTCGCCGGTCGTTGGGTCGATTGTCGATCGTTGGGAGTCGATAGTCGATCGTTGATAGTTAGTTGCAACGGTTTGTAGTGAGGACTTTAGTCTTTTACTTGGGCTGATTTGCCATTTTATTTTGTCGCTAGTTTTTTGAGTTGGCTGTCGGTGATATTAAATCCGATTGCATCGTCCTGTATTCATCTCTCTCTTTTCTCGCTCTGCGCCACGCCAGTTGCTACAACGGAGGGAACCTCACGCCAGTTGTTACAACGGAGGGAACCTCGCGCCAGTTGCTACAACGGAGGGAACCTCCGCAACGCACTGGCTGCGCAACGCACAGGCGAGAGCAACGCACTGGCTTCTCTGCGCTCTGGAGCGGTTAAATCGTGCCGATACAGCCGGACATGATATGAGGTGGTTGCAGAAACGGTGGCTGAAGAGATATGTCGATTGACATCCTCCCCAGCCTGAAAGCTTAACTGTCAACTATCAACTGTCAACTGTTCACGAAGCAGCCCTTGCCGCAGTCCGGGGACGGCGACGCCCGGTAACTTGATTCGCAGGAGATGGCAAAGATGGCGATGGTAGCGATGATGATAGTTTGGGCGCATTGGGTTTCGCCCCGGAAGCCTGCACTGTTTGGGCCGGTCCGAAGGATGCTTCTTCGGGAATTTGCATCAGGAACACCAACAGCGGATTGCTTTGCAATTCCCGCCGCAGCAAGCGTTGAATTGCTCGTTCTACTTGCGTCTGAACTCCCGTCCAATCAACGTCAACCTTGTCGCCTGCTGGTTTGGCAAATTCCGACCACCGATCGCTCAAAACTGTTTCAATTGTTTGAGTAATAGATTTTTGCAAACCAGCTCGATCGACTGAGCTTACTACACCTTTTAAATGCACTTCCGGTTTAGCAACTAATTTGCCTTCCCAGTTTAAGGCTGCAGCTACGGTAACGAGACCATCTCCAGCTAATTGCTGCCGTTCTTTGAGCACATTTTCCTTAACTACGCCCGATCGCGAAGCATCTACCAACTCCAATCCTGAAGGTACTTTACCGAAAACTTCGATCGAATTTTCCGTCAATTCTACGACATCGCCGTTGTCAATAATCACCATATTGCTTGCGGGAATGCCCATGCTTTGAGCAGTTTTCGAGTGCTGAACCAACATCCGGTGTTCGCCGTGAACCGGCAAAAAGAACTTGGGACGAGTCATCGCAATCATTAACTTTTGGTCTTCCTGACAGCCGTGGCCGGAAACGTGAATGCCTTTATCGCGGCCGTAGATTACATTTGCTCCCAACATCATCAATTTGTCGATCGTATTTACCACTGCGATCGTATTTCCGGGAATTGGGTTAGCTGAGAAAATAACTGTATCGCCTTTTCTGATTTTCAATTCGTGGTGTTCGCCGTTCGCAATCCGAGTCATCGCCGACATCGGTTCGCCTTGGGAACCTGTGGTTAAAATCAAAACCTTGTCGTCAGGTAAATTGCGAATTTCTTTCAGCGGTTTGAAGATCCGATCTTCGCATTTAATGTAGCCGAGGTTGCGGGCGTGAGCGATGACGTTTAACATCGATCGACCCACTACTCCTACATACCGATTGTTTTTCTGAGCCAATTCTAAAACAATTTGCAGTCGGTGTACCGAAGAAGCAAAAGTCGTCACCATTACCCGTCCGGTAGCTTGAGCGATCGCTCGGTCTAAATTCGGGTAAACTGAACGTTCGGAGGGAGTAAAACCGGGAACTTCCGAGTTAGTCGAATCGCTAACTAAGCACAGCACTCCTCTTTCGCCGTACTCTGCCAGCTTTTGGAGATCGAAATGCTCGCCATCTACTGGAGTGTGGTCGATTTTAAAATCACCCGTATGGATTACCACGCCTACCGGAGTGTGAATTGCCACCGTAAAACTGTCGGCCATCGAGTGAGTGTTGCGGATGTATTCGACTAAGAAATTCTTGCCAATTCTGACAGTATCCCGCGGCTTCACCGTCCGTAATTCCGTGCGGTGGGATACTCCTGCTTCTTCAAGTTTTCCTGCTAGCAAAGCCATCGCCAACCGCGGCCCGTACATCACCGGAATTTCAAATTGTTTCAGGTGATAGGGGATGCCGCCGATGTGATCTTCGTGACCGTGAGTTACGATCATTCCTTTAATTTTGTGGCTGTTTTCCCGCAGGTAAGTCATGTCGGGGAGGACGATATTTACCCCGTGCATTCCGTCTGTGGGAAATGCCAAACCCGCGTCTAAAAGAACGATTTCATCATCGTATTCAAAAATGCAGGTGTTTTTACCGATTTCGTGCAGTCCGCCGAGGGGAATAATTTTGAGAGCCCGTGCAGTTGTATTCCTGGTCATGTTTATCCTTGGTTAGTTATGGTTGTTTTGGTTTTTGTCTGTTAACTGTTGTCTGTTAACTGTTGGCTGTTGACTACTTTTGACTTTCTTTTTTCGTTGTTCGTTTACCGTCTGCTGTTTGTCGGTACGGGCGATTTTTTCCAAAATATTTACGATTTCTGGAAAACTCCCTGCAGGTTTTACTCTCCCTACAGTCGGTTGTCTCCCGCTTTCAATCTTCAATCTTCAGCTAATGATTGATGGCTGATGGCTGGCGGCAACCAAATATTTAGTTGTCTGAAAATTCGTTCTTGCCCGTCTAGCTAACCGATAAGGCGGGTAACTTGCTCAGTACGTCCTTTAGCTTTTGAATCACCTCAGGAGAGGGGTCGCACAAGGGCGGACGGGTGGAACCTACATCCCAGCCTTGAAGTCTCAGAGCTGCCTTGACGGGAATGGGATTTGTAGTTAGAAAAAGCGCTTTAAACAGGTCAAAAAGTTGCAAGTGAATTTGAGTGGCGACTTGTACTTGACCGGCCTCGAAAGCTGCGATCATCTGTTGCAGTTGCTCTCCTACCAGATGGCTGGCTACGCTAACTACCCCAGTGGCTCCTACTGCTAACATCGGCAAAGTTAGGGAATCATCTCCAGAATATATGGCAAATTCAGGGGGTGTCAAGAGTCGAATTTGGCTGGCTTGGTCCAAATTGCCACTTGCTTCTTTTACGGCTACAATATTGGGGATTTCTGCCAGTTTAGCCACCGTTTCCGGCAACATATTCTGACCGGTTCGACCGGGGATGTTATATAACATTATAGGCAATTCTGGAGCAGATAGCGCGATCGCCCGAAAATGTTCGTACAAACCTTCTTGCGGCGGTTTGTTGTAATAAGGAACTACTTGCAAGCAGCCGTCTAACCCTAATTTAGCTGCTTTTTTTGTAGCCTCGATCGCCTCGGCAGTAGAATTAGAACCGGCTCCTGCTATTACTTTAGCTTTACCTGCTACTGCCTTTTGGATTACTTGGAATAATTCGTACTCTTCATCCCATGTCAGAGTAGGAGATTCGCCGGTCGTGCCGCAAACTACCAGGCTGTCGCTACCGCGATCGGCCAAATGAACTGCCAACTTTTCTGCTACTGCATAGTTAACGCTGCCATCTTCCTTAAACGGCGCGATCGTTGCAGTCAGAACCCTTCCAAACTTTATCACACTTTCTCCGATTTATAGACTTGTGATGTGAGATTTTAAAGTTTCGATTTTAGATTTTAAAGTTTTATCTAAAATCCTCTTTTTCTATCCCCAAACGCATCGTTTTCTGCTAAGCATTAGCAGCACTTGCTGTCGGAACTTGCAGCCAATTTTTCGCTGCCAGCAACTCGGCTATCTGCACCGCATTTAAAGCTGCACCTTTGCGAATTTGATCGCCGCTCAGCCACATTTCCAACCCGCAAGGGTGAGAAATATCTTGGCGGATTCGCCCTACCAACACCTCATCCTTACCGCTCGCCTCTGCAGGCATCGGGAAATAATTAGCTTTCCAGTCTTCTACTAGCTTAACCCCTTTTGCCCGGTTTAAAATTTCCCGCGCCTCGATCGCGCTCAAAGGCTCTGCAAATTCTAGATTAATTGCTTCCGAGTGCGCTCGGAGTACGGGAACCCGCACGCAAGTTGGCGAAATTGCAATCTCGTTCGTGCCGAATATTTTCCGAGTTTCGTTAACCATTTTCATTTCTTCCTCGCAGTACCCCAAATCGTTAATTGGGGTGTTGTGCGGAAACAAATTAAATGCTAAGGGATAGGGAAAGATGTTCGTTTCAGGAGTTTCGCCCTGCAAAATTGCCCTAGCTTGAGCTTTCATTTCTTCCATTGCCCTCGCTCCTGCGCCACTGGCAGACTGGTAAGTAGCCACCACGATCCGCTTCACCGGCTTAAATTGGTGCAGCGGCCACACAGCCACCGCCATCAAAATCGTCGTGCAGTTGGGATTGGCAATTATCCCTCGGTGAGTTCGGGCTGCTTCGGGATTGACTTCCGGCACCACTAGCGGTACGTTCGGCTCCATGCGGAAAGCACTGGAATTGTCAATTACCACAGCACCTGCCGCCACTGCTTTCTGCGCCCAAATTTTAGAAGTAGAGCCGCCTGCTGAGGCTAGAACCAAGTCTACCTTATCGAACGATCGCTCCCCCACGGCCTCGACTGGCAGCATTTCCCCGCCAAAGGGCAAAGTATTACCGGCAGAGCGTTCTGAAGCTAGCAGCTTTAAGTCAGAAAGTGGAAAATTGCGGGATTGCAGGAGTTCCAGCAGTTCGGTACCGACAGCCCCGGTGGCTCCTAAGATGGCAACTCGATAGGATTGAGACAAATTAAATTCCTCCAAGAATTAGAGTGTAAGCGATCGGCAGCAAAAATAAAAATAACCGTAACGATCGAGATAAAACTTATGCTTAATCAATGTTAGGCGACATCGCGATCGGTTAGGATGACAAAGGTGCAGTTAGCCAGACTGGCCGCTCGGACTCAAAGCCTGCCACCCGATCGCGCCACCGCTAGTTTAGCAAGGATTGACCGCCTCTGCGGCGATCGAGGCAACACAAACCGCCACGCCTGAAATACCGAGTCTTTGAGCTCAACAGTTCCCAGCACCCAGCGTCGCAAGAGAGAAGAGCCCAACAGGCTAAAATTCTGCAATTGTTATTGTTTAAGTACCTTAAAGCCGATGAAAGTAACCCAGGAAAAACTGCCAGCCAGCCAGATCGGTCTGGAGATCGAAGTTCCCTCAGAAAAATCAAAACAAGCCTACGAAAAAATCATCCAACAGTTTACTCGCTCAGCCAACTTTCCTGGGTTCCGCAAAGGTAAAGTTCCCCGCCAAGTGGTGTTGCAGCGAATGGGGCAAAATCGTTTGAAAGCTGCAGCTTTGGAAGATTTGATCAATGACTCGCTCCAAAAAGCCCTCGAACAAGAAAAAATTCCAGCAATTGGCAGTTTTGAACTGCGCACCGAGTTTGACGAATTGCTGTCAACATTCGATCCGGAACAACCCCTGACTTTTTCGGCTAAAGTTGATGTAGAGCCGGAAGCTACAATCTCTCAGTACGCAGGCTTGCAGCTCAAAGCAGAGGAAGCTCTGTACGACGAAAAGCAGGTAGATGAAGTATTGGCAAAATATCGATCGGACAAGGCAACTTTAATTCCTGTAGAAGGCCGACCGGCTCAATTGGGAGATGTGGCTTTGGTTGATTTTGCCGGTCGATTTGCTGAAGCCCCCGAAGGCGAAACACCAGCAGAAATTCCCGGCGGCCAAGCAGAAGATTTTCAAGTAGAATTAGCAGAAGATCAATTCGTGCCCGGTTTCATTCAAGGCATGGTAGGGATGAATTCGGGAGAAACGAAAGAAGTTACCGCCCAATTTCCCGAAGACTATACCAATGAAGAATTAGCCGGAAAATCGGCAATTTTTACAATTACCCTGAAAGAACTTAAGGAAAAAGAATTGCCCGAGTTGGACGACGACTTTGCGGCCGAAGTTAGCGAGTTTGAAACTCTAGCAGAATTGCGTGAATCTCTGGAAAACAGGTTTAAAGCAGAGCAAGAACGCAAATTAGCTAGCAACAAGGAACGTGCTATATTAGAGGCATTGGTGGAGCTAGTAGAAGTTGAAATTCCCGAAACCATGCTCAGCCGCGAAGTCGATTTCCTCATCAACCAACAGGCAATGCAGTTGAGAAACTACGGCATAGATGTCAACCAATTCTTTAACGAAGAAACAATGGCAGTCATGCGGGATCGATCGCGCCCCGAAGCAGTTAAGCGCATTAAAGAGTCGTTGGCTTTAGCAAAAATAGCAGAGCAAGAATCTTTGTCGGTTGACCAAGCAGAAATAGCAGCAGAAGTAGCAAAAATCAGAAAAGAATTTCCTAAAGGAAACTTTGACCCTGAAAGATTGCTGGAATTTGTAAAAGAAGACTTGCTCAAACAAAAAACCCTCAAGTGGTTGGAAGAAAACGGAACGATCGAACTTTTACCTGAAGGTTCTCTAACTCCCGAAATTGATGAATTTGACGAAGAGGAAGAGGAAGCAGAAGAAACTTCGGAAGCTACTAGCGTTGAAGTTGAAGTTGTTGGCGAATAGATAATTGGTAATTGGTAATTGGTAATTGCTAAGGAACGTACAATTACCGAAGGTGGCGATCGCGCGCTCGGCGCAGTTTGATGCTTAGCATCAGATTGTATAGCAATCCTCTCTTAAGTGAGGTGCAAGCTCGATCGATTACCACTTACCAATTACCAACTCCCGCGATCGACCTCATATTACTGAGAAAGGCTATATCGTTCGATTACCGCTTACCGATTGCCGATTGCCGGGGCTGCGCTCGCAACAAACAAAAACAAGGCATAATGGTTAAAAGCTGGCGGCTTAATTTCAAGCAAAATCAGCCGTATGTTGTCTAGAATCCTTGACTGGTGTCCTATGGTCGTATCTCAATCTTCCCAATACCTAATCACAAGCTATAACGATTTTGAGGTCAGCGCCGGCCCCAGCAACGTAGTGCCGATGGTACTAGAACAGTCGGGGATGGGCGAGCGTGCCTTCGATATCTACTCGCGCTTGCTGCGGGAACGCATCGTGTTTCTAGGAACCCCCGTAAATGACGAAGTAGCTGATTCGATCGTCGCTCAATTACTGTTCTTAGATGCCGAAGATCCAGAAAAAGACATCCAAATGTACATCAATTCCCCCGGCGGCTCGGTGACGGCGGGCATGGCAATTTATGACACGATGCAGCAAATCCGCCCGGATGTAGTAACGATTTGTTACGGTTTGGCCGCAAGTATGGGTGCTTTTCTGCTGACAGCAGGAGCAGCCGGCAAGCGGATGTCTCTGCCGAGTTCCCGGATCATGATCCACCAGCCGCTTGGAGGCGCTCAAGGGCAAGCAGTTGATATTGAGATTCAAGCTAAAGAAATCCTCTATCATAAGCGTAAGCTGAATCAACTGCTAGCGCACCACACGGGTCAATCCCTAGAAAGATTGGAAGCAGACACCGAGCGCGACTTTTTTATGTCAGCAGCGGAAGCCCAAGAATATGGGTTAGTCGATCGAGTGATCGCTAAGGAAAATCTTCCGGCGGCGGGAGAGCTTGACTAAGTAGCCAAATCTTTTGCTAAACTTACCCAGAGCTCACCAACTCGGGCAAGTTATGCCAAAAATCGACCTAGGTTGGTAATGCGGTCTGTTTTGAGAAAAATTCAACAATGTACGCCATCAAAAGAGAGTTAAAACTGAATAACAAAGAAACCTCTTTGATGCGCGGCCAGGCGGGATTTCGGAGGTGGGTCTACAACTTTGGGTTAGAGATGGTAATCGCCAGTTGGGGTTTTGAGGGCATTAACCTCAGCGACGCCAAAAGGATTGATACCATCAAGCAAGTATTCACCCAAGCAGTCATGAAACAGCCGGAATATGCGTGGATGAAAAAGTATCCATCCACAGTTTATCAATCGGCTTTCATCGCTCTCAAAAAAGCCTTCTGGCGATGGCGGCAAGGGTTAAGTGGCTTCCCGAAGTATCAAACCAAAAAGAGAGGTGATTCGTTTACCGTTTACAAAACTTCTGGTATTTACCCAGAAAAAGGCAAGCCAGCCATCCCTTTCACCAATCGAGTGATAATTAAAGCAGGCAAGAAAATTCGACTGCCTGGGTTAAAAGAATTCAGGCTCAAGGAAAGAATTGACTTTACTTGCAGTTCGCAAACATTTACAGTTTCTCGCACGGCGGATAGATGGTTTGTCTCTTTCGCTTTAGATGCTCAAAAAATTCCACCGATTTATCATCCAATCGAACGAGTTGGAGTTGATATCGGGGTGAAAATTTTAGCTACTGCTTCTGACGGAACTCGTTACACCATGCCAGTTTCTACTAAAAAGGCGAAAACCAAGCTCAGTAAACTGCAATGGCGCAACCGTCACAAAATTTTAGGGAGTAAGAGGTTAAGAATTAAGGCATCTAATAACGCCAGGAGATATTATGTCAAGCTAGCAAAGCATCATGCCAGAATAGGTAATATTCGTCGCGATACAATTCACAAGATGACTACCGATTTGAGTCGTAGCGTTTATTGCATACGGATCGAGGATTTGAACGTTCGCGGGATGATGGCGAACCATAAACTGGCGGGGGCAATTAGCGACAATTGCTTTTATGAGGTGCACCGCCAATTGGTTTACAAGCAAAGCCATTACGGTACGTTAGTTGAGTTGGTAGACCGATGGTTTCCTTCGTCTAAAACCTGTTCTGGTTGCGGTCACGTTCAGGAGATGAAGCTCTCGGATAGAGTGTTTGATTGCCAAAATTGCGATCGCGCGATCGATCGGGATTTAAATGCCTCTATTAATTTAGAAGCGGCCCCTCAAGAAAAAGTAAGGTCGGCTCGACCTGAACTTAACGCCTGCGGACAAGAAGGTGCCGTCACCCTTGGTTGATGCAGGAAGAAAATTCCACATCTGGCTAATCAGTTTGGCGAGGTTTGGGTAAGTTTTTCGGAGCAGAATGTCACTGCATTGAATTAAGAGGCCTCTATGTCTAAATACGACTCCCATCTAAAATGTTCTTTTTGCGGCAAGTCTCAAGAGCAGGTGCGCAAGTTGATTGCAGGTCCAGGAGTGTATATCTGCGATGAATGCGTTGACTTGTGCAACGAGATTTTAGATGAGGAGTTGTTTGACTCTAATTCCGTCCCGGCTGCTGCGCCGCCGCGGCCGGAAACTCCTCAAAAGCGCCGCACTACTTCGGGTAAAAGTTTGTCGATGAGCCAAATTCCGAAGCCGAGGGAGATTAAAAAGTATCTCGATGAAAATGCGATCGGTCAAGATGAGGCGAAAAAAGTGCTGTCAGTGGCGGTTTACAACCACTACAAGCGCTTGAGTTTCCTGCAAATGAAAAATAGCGGCAAACACCCGCCGGAAGAAGTAGAACTGCAAAAATCGAATATTTTGTTAATCGGGCCGACGGGCTGCGGGAAAACGCTGCTGGCCCAAACGTTGGCGGATATGCTGGACGTACCGTTTGCGGTAGCTGACGCGACGACGCTGACTGAAGCCGGTTATGTCGGCGAAGATGTGGAAAATATTTTGCTGCGCTTGCTGCAAGTGGCAGATTTGGACGTGGAAGAGGCGCAGCGCGGCATTATCTATATTGATGAGATTGACAAAATTGCCCGGAAGAGCGAAAATCCTTCGATTACGCGGGACGTGTCGGGGGAAGGTGTGCAGCAAGCGCTACTGAAAATGCTAGAGGGGACGATCGCGAATGTACCTCCCCAAGGCGGCCGCAAGCATCCCTATCAAGACTGCATCCAAATTGATACTAGCAATATCATGTTTATCTGTGGCGGCGCTTTTGTCGGTCTGGATAAAGTGATCGAGCAGAGAACGGGTAAAAAGTCAATGGGTTTTATTCAACCGGGAGAAGCCCAGCCGAAGGAAAAGCGGGCAGCCGACGTGCTCAAACAACTGGAACCCGACGATTTAGTGAAGTTCGGGATGATTCCCGAGTTTATCGGGCGGGTACCGGTGGCGGCGGTGTTGGAACCCCTGGATGAGGAAACGCTGATGGCGATTCTGACTGAGCCCCGCAATGCTTTGGTGAAGCAGTATCAAAAACTGCTGAAGATGGACAACGTGCAGTTAGAATTTAAACCGGATGCCATTCGGGCGATCGCGCAGGAAGCTTACCGGCGCAAAACAGGGGCGCGGGCGCTGAGGGGCATTGTGGAAGAATTGATGTTGGACGTAATGTACGAATTGCCCTCGCGCAAGGATGTAACGCGGTGTACGATTACGAAAGAAATGGTCGAGAAGCGATCGACCGCCGAATTGTTGGTACTGCCGTCTTCGCTGCCGAAGCCAGAGTCGGCTTGACCACAATATAGCCTTTTGTAATCGGTAATGGGCGAAGCGTAGCGGAGGGAATTGGTAATTGATAATTGCTTGAGATCCTGCGTCACCTACATGAGAACCGCTAGAGTTGCGATCGAATAGGAATAGCAATGCTTAAAATAGCAGATTGGTTAATTTACGCATTATGCTGTTCCCTATTGTACGGTTTTTGGGGATTTTTCAGCAAATTAGCTACTCAATACATTGACTACAATACAGCTTTTGTGTATGAAGCTGTGGGAGCTATTTTAGCTACGTTATTTATTATTGTCAGAACCAACAATTTTAGTTTGCAGGGAGACTTGAGAGGAATTATATTCGCTCTTTTGGTCGGTTTTTGCGGAACTGCTGCATCCTTACTGTTTCTGATAGCTATTGGAAAAGGCCCGGTTACAAGTGTGATAAGTATCACTTCTATATATCCGATCGTGGCTGTATTGCTATCATTTATTTTTCTAAAAGAGTCGATTACTTTATTTCAGACGCTCGCTCTTTTTTTAGCAGTAATCGCAGTAATACTGTCAGCATTTTAAAATAGTATAACTTGCGTGGAGGATGACATTTGAGGTCCGGGGTCGCCAATTTGCGTTACCAGGCTTCAGCGTGGTAACGAGTAATAATATCGAATTGCCGATTGAATGCAATCCCAACATGAAAGTGAGATAGGCCCGATCGATCGTCCGCGAGCTTGAATGTTCGTAAATGTTCGTAGTGAGGACTTTAGCTGTCAAGGACTTTAGTGCTTAATACAAACCATTTTTATCATGGTTATCCTCTACTTTGGTAGGAGTAATCCTGCCGAGCGCAAGTTGGCTCATTGAACCAAGAATCCCCGTCCTTTTAGGGCGGGGAGTGTCAATCGATCGCACATGATATGATGCTATTTTTTCAGTTGACAAGTCCTCAATTCTTCAATAAAAGACCTAACTTTTTCTGATAACCGGAGACCCAGCCTACCCAACACTAAGGAGAATTTGCCCACTCAGCGCTTAGCTTGCGGAAATTATATTGAGATGCACCCGGATGACAAGTAACGCAACTGCCCATAGTTGCCTGTTGTGACAGTTTCACCCTGGGATGGAGAGCCTTAAAAAAGCGAGAACTAGCGACTCGGTAGGGAATCTCTTCATCTTTTGCTTGAGGGCGGGAAAAATTTTGCAGGTAATTCCACACTAGCAGGCGCGGCGGGTCTACCAGGAGTTTGAGAGTTTGCCCGTAGTGATCGGAGTCCTGCAGCAGTCTCCGCCAAGTTTCCATTGGCAAAACTTGCGGGGGCAAAGCAATGTGACAAGTAGCGCAGTTTTCCAGGTAAAGCTGCTGTCCGAGTTGGTAACGTTCGGGAACGCGATCGACCGTACCGATATCCTCCGTAGGAGACACCTGAGCGAGTCTGATGGGGGCGATCGCACCTGCTGCTGTCGAGGCCAAGACAAAGCCGCACGCGCAGCAAATACATACCAACAGCACCAGCACAATTGAGTAAAGCCGCCCGCCTCGCCTGTGCCGTTTTCGAGGTTGTTCGCGCTTCATCGATCTTTTTTATTCCCTAAATTACCGGTATGCTCATGCCTTCGCGGGCCAAGCAGCCGTTCGCAAAGACTGACTGCAACTCTTCTTCCACGCGATCGAGAAAATTGTCATCGTGACTGGGATCGTGGTGAAACATCACGATTCTTTTAACTCCAGCAGCTTTAGCAACTTCCACTCCCGCCTGCCAAGTAGAATGTCCCCAACCGACTTTCGGGGCTTTAAGGTTGTAGTATTCTTCGTTAGTGTAATTAGCGTCGTAAATCAGCACGTCAGCATCGCGAGCCAGGTGAACGACATTTTCATCCAAACGATCGGGAAAATGCTCTGTATCGCTGCAATAGACGGCTGTATGTCCCTGCCAAGTCACCCGATACCCGATCGCGGTATTCGGATGGTTGAGCAAAGCTGTTTCGACTTTAACGTCGTCGAGTTCGACAATATCTCCCGGCGTCAAGTCGTAGAATTTGAGGTCGGACTGCATGACCTGAATCGGCACCGGAAAATTCGGATGCAGCATTTGGTCGGAGAGGCGCTGTTTGATTGTAGTACCGTTGGGGGCGATCGCTCCATAAATGTGAAAGCAGTTTCCGGGGATAAACCCAGGAACAAAAAAGGGAAACCCTTGAATGTGATCCCAATGGGTGTGGCTGAAAAACATATGTGCTTCGACGGGCATTTGGCGCAGCAAATTTAAACCCAGAACTCGCAAGCCGGTGCCGCCATCAAAGATCAGGCGTTTGTCGCCCAACCGCATTTCTACACAAGAGGTGTTACCTCCATAACGAATTGTTTTGGTTCCGGGGGTAGCGATGCTGCCCCGCACGCCCCAAAACTGAACTACGAACTCGGTCAAAGGGCTATTTTCCATAGTGGGTTTTCGATCTGCAGGCTGTGGACTTCGGGGAGACTGTTCGGGTTCGGGCATCTTCTTTAACTTTAGGCGCAGGAACTTTGGAGTTGAGAGTTTAGTTTTTAGTTTTTAGTTTTTAGTTTTTAGACTTGAGAGAGCATTTTTTTGACCTGTTTCTGGCTGAGTGTTTTTTGCGCTCCGAGCAATCCGTTTAGATTAAGATAGCGCTGATTTCAGCGATCGCAGGGGTGGGGGCGAGAATATTTTTTTCTCGCACTGCAGCTGTTGAAGGAATTGGGCAGCAGACAAATTTTTGGCGGATTGTTCCTCCTGCTGGGAAATTTTTTTTTACTGGCGAGGTAATGTTTTTTACTTTACTACTGGCAACTGACTCAGAGTTCAGGATTGGTTTCAGTCCCGGACGCCTACACCCTATATGTAGTGTGCTTGTGTCGCACTTTACCGCTACGAGTAGTTTTTCTAGCTATTTTTTGCGTCCGGGATTGGGTTTGAGATCTCTAGAGACCGGGCGGCTGCCGTTCCAGACCCGCCGCGGTTCCTTGAGGTTTTAGCTTCTGAATTTTAGTTTAGTCGGAGTTGCTCGATGCAGGGGAAGTTTATTTGCCCGCGGCTGCGATGCACTTTTCCACTAAGGGCATGACTTGCTCGACATCTTGCCAGCCGAGGATTTCCGTCACCTTTTTCTCCAAATTTTTATAGCTTCTAAAAAATTCGGCTATTTCGTCCAAGCGGTGGGGGGCCACGTCTTTGAGGGACTTATAGTGAGCGTAGCGTGGGTCTTTGTCGGGAACGCACAGCAGTTTTTCGTCACGATCGCCTCCATCGATCATTTCTAGCATTCCGATCGGGCGCGCCGCGATCACGCAGCCGGGGAAGGTTGGCTCGTCCACCATCACCATACCGTCGAGGGGGTCGCCGTCGTCGGCTAGGGTATTGGGTATAAAGCCGTAGTCGCAGGGGTATTGCACTGAGGAATAAAGTACCCGATCGAGGGCAAAGGCTTGCAAGTCTTTATCAAATTCGTATTTGTTTTTGCTACCGGCGGTAATTTCGATGAGGATGTTGAGCAGTCCTGGTTTCGGCTGTGCCGGAATTCGCGATAAGTCCACAATGTATCTCCAATTTAACAGATTGTCGGGGGTGAGTGCTATATGTCCGACCCCTTTCATAGCATTTTACGGGCGATCGGGCCTTTCGGCTGCACCAAGCTGGATGCAAAGTCAAGCAGTTGATTGAGGGGTTTGACTGCGGTCTGAAAATTGTGCTGTAAAAAACTTTTGCTGTCAAAGGTCGCTAACTCAAGTGTCAGCGACCGCGTGTAATTAGGAACGCACCCGATATAAGTTTGGATTTACTACTGGATTTTCTTGTAAACTGACTGCACCACATCAAGCAAGGTGAATAGTTGTTGCCATTCGGGAGATTCTGGGTTGTAGCTTTTAGCGCGCTGGATTTTTAAACTCTGCAACAATTGGTTCAGTGCTCGATCGGGAGAGAGCAAGGAATGCTCGTTTTCTTCGGTTAGCGCTTTATCGGGAGGAGGCACCGGATTGTCTGGTTCCTGTACTGGCGCTTTATCTGAATATTCTTCGATGCTTTCTTTAATTTTTTTGGCTCCATCAGCCAGGGTTAAAGCTCTGCCTGCAAGGTTTTCCGGCAGTCTCGGCCGTTCTGATAAAGAAGCACCGGTCAGTTCTACAAGCAATTGGCGGACTTGTTCGACCCATTCGCGATCGTTAATGGCAGGCGAACTAATTTTGAACACTTGAGGGCCCGGTCTTTGCTGAATGCTTTGTAATTTTTGGATCGAGGGGAGAGCCTTTTGAGAAATATTGTCTGGTATTTTGGGGATCTCCGACAAAGAACAGCGAGCAATCTCCCGTAATAGTTCGTAAACCCGCTCTACCCACTCAAGATCACCAGACTGCGAATTCCAATTATCCATAACTGACGCTAGTAGTTTCCTATATTAAGACTAGAACATTGAATGTCTGCCCAGAAACCTCTTTTGAGAATCTGCACGGATTGTTAAGATTTACAACAAGTAACTCATCAATCCGGATTCCTGTGTTCTTAAACCGTTCGCGCGCTAAAAATGCCGAGTTTTTCGGTTAAATAGAGGTTTTAAGCTAGTCTGCTGCTTCCTGCTTTTGTTTCTTCTTCCCTCTGCCTGCTTTCCTTAGGGTAGGAAGATGGGAGAGGGAACTCGCCCGCCGCCAGGCGGCGGTTAGAATCTTCTGCCACCAGAGGTTGCTATTTTTCCGTAAGTTTGTAAACTCCATCCCAGTTGAGGAAGTCGGAAAACTCGTGATGAAATAGCTGGCAGCGCCCTTCATGCAATTTTGCTGCCTTATTTTTGGCATCAACTTCCAGAACTTTTTTAAACTCGCGTTCGGCGTCTCTGAAAGATTGCATGGCTTTTGGTTCGAGGGCTTTGTTAAATTCGCTCAGCAGTTTTTTAACTCCATTAAGTCCGAGATTGGGGAACTCGTCTTCTAACAGTTCTGCGACGGTTTCTGGAGCTCTACTTTTAATTTTTGCTTCCAATAGCGGTTGGATTTGTCGCGGTTTTAGCCTCTGGATTGGGGAATTTGATGGTTCCTCGATCCCGGCTTCTAAAAGCTTTTTAACTTCTCCTTCTTGCAAGTCTCTAATATCGGCTGATGATAGCTGTTTGACTTTTGCTTGCAGCAGCAGTTTAGCTTCTTCTTCGGAAAGGTTTTTAATACCTTCTAGTTTCAGGAGTTTGACTTCTGGTTCCAGCAGTCCTAAGAGTTGGTCTGCTTCGCACAGGTTTTTTGGATTGTACTCTGAGAGCTTTTTCACTTTATATAAAAGCTGCTTGAGTTCGTGTTCCAACTGTTGCTCTAAATTGTAGGACAGTTTTTTAATCTCTGAATCGGACATTTGAGAGACTTTATTTAATAATTCTTTCACCTCCGCTTCTGAGAGTTTTTGGGTAACGGGTTGTTTGTAATATTCGCGAGCCTTGTTGTAATGTTCTACAATTTTTTGCTGTTTTTCGTTCAGCGGCTTGCCGATGGAGGAGTATCCTTCGCGGATGCCGACGAGTTCGTAAATTTTTACGGGTTCGCTTTTGCCTTTGACCGTGATGAAATCGAGTTCGCGGACGTAGAGCCTTTCAGCATATTCTTTGTATGTATTTTCGCTGATAATTAAGTCCGTACCGTACTGCTTGCTAGCGCCTTCTAAACGAGAGGCAAGGTTAACCCCATCGCCGATGCTAGTCAGTTCCATCCGCTTGCTAGAGCCGATGTTCCCGCTGACAACTTCATCAGAATGGACGCCCATGCCGATGCTGATTTGCATCAATCCATGTTTTACTCGATCGGCATTGTATTCAGCCAGCCGTTCCCGCATTTCAACTGCGGTTTGCATCGCGCACCAGGCATGATTTTCTAAAGGCGCTGGGGAGCCAAAAACTGCCATCAAGGCGTCGCCGATGTATTTGTCGAGAGTCCCTTCGTACTTGAACACCACATCTACCATCACTTCAAAGTAGCTGTTAAGCATAGCTACAACTTCTTCTGCTTGCAATTTTTCGGTAAGTGTGGTGTAGCTGCGAATGTCTGAGAACAGCACTGAAACCTGTTTGCGTTTGCCTCCCAATCCTGTATCTCCTGAAGCCAGTAGCGCTTCGGCAACTTCCGGGGTCATGTAGCGGTACATCAAATTTTTGACTTGTTTTTCGCCGCTGATGTCTTCCATAACGACTAAAGCGCCGTTGACCTTGCTCGGGTCTGTGGCGTCTGTCATGGAATTAATCGAGAGGTTAATACTCTGGGGTTCCCCTTGTAGGGACAGCACAACTTGATCCGGGTAATACTGCTGGCGGTCTTTATCCTCTTCTGGGGACAAAGCGACATCAAACCATTGAGCGAAGTTGCCTTTTTCCAGCTTGATCAATTCCCGCAAGGATTGACCTTCTGCTAAGTCAGCGTCGCTGGCACCTAATAAGTGCTTGGCGCTGGGATTGGTCGCTACTATATTGCCTTTTTTATCAGTGGAGATTACCCCGTTAGTCAGGGCGTGCAGCATATCTTTTTGTCTTTGCTCTTGCTGCTTGACTTCGGCAAACAGTTTGGCGTTTTGCAGGGCGACTCCTGCTTGAATGTTAAACGCCTTCATAAATTCCATGTCGTTGCGGTTGAAACTCGCCCGCCACTGTTCCGGGGTTTGCGGCCAATCTTCTGGGTTGTAGGGAGGGAAATCTCCCTGTCGTTTTTTGTTGACTAACTGCGTCACTCCAATCAATTTGTGGTCGGCGTTAAATACCGGCATACAGAGCATACTGCAAGTGCGGTAGCCGGATTGTTGGTCTACTTTTTTGGAGGTTTCGGCGCGGGGATCGTCGTACACGTCAAAGGGAATCAGCAGGGGTTCGCCGGATTGAGCGACGATGCCTGCGAAACCTGCGGTGCGGGGGATGCGGATTTCTTTGAGGGTGCCGGCGATCGGGATTTTAGTCCACAGTTCGTTTTTATCTTCGTCGATCAGCCACAGCGTACTCCGATCGGCTTGCATCAGTTCTTGAGCTTGATCCATCACCCGTTTGAGGGTGTCTTCTAAGTCTAAACTGCTTTGAGAAAGTGCGTTGACGGCGTTCATCAGCGCTGTAGCCGCTCGCTGTTTTTGAGTTGCTGCGTAAAAAGATTTTGATGATTCTAGAATTAGACGGATTGACGGAGCAAATTCTTTAAAAACTTGTTCGTCTTGCGAGGTAAATCCTTCAAGGTCGATTTTTTCGCTTAACGTAGCATGGGGTTCGTGGTCGAGTTTGAGTTTGTTAATGAGTTGAACGACTGCGACCAATTCGCCTGTTTCTTCGTTGATTAGGGGCATCGCCAGCATGGTATAGCTGCGATATCCGGTTTTTTCATCGGTTTTTTTGGCGTTTGCCGATCGCGGGTCGTCGTAAAAATCGTAGGGAATGTTAACTACTTTTTTCAAGGTAGCCACTTCGCCGGCGATGCCAATGTGGGCGGGAAATCTTAGTTCTAGGTTGTTGCCATTTTCGTCTTTAGCAACGATCGCCCACAATTCATTTTTTCGTCGTCGAGTAAAAAAATTGTACTGCGATCGGCATTGAGCAATTCCCCGGTTTTGAGGGTAATCGACTGCAGCATTTCGTTAAGAATGGCGTCAAATCCTTGGCTGTCAAGGAGGTTGTCCAGCATTCCCAAAGTTTGGTTGACAACTTTTAGTTTGTCTTCTACGTCCCTAACAACTTCTTTAAAACTATCTTTATTTAGAGGGACGAGGAAGCTGGAGAAACTTCCTTGATTGCTGGTGGTAATTGCACTGCTGCTAGAGGGGGGAGGTGAATAATGTTGTTCCTGAGGCTTGTCACCGACAACAGAAACATCTATCACGTTGTCCATAGCAGACAGGTTGGGAGATGCAGATTTCATAGACCTTTACAGAATTTTAAGCGTAAGGGTTGGTCTTTAAAGGTGAGGTGCCCGCAAGTCTTTCAGGAACGAAGTCCTGCAAGAGTCGAATATTTAAACTATTTCACACAAATGCGCGTTGCGAGCAAAGCCTCAGGGGGTCGAACTCGGACTGCTGTTCCGAAATCCGTAACTATAGGGTATTTCCAGCATTGTGTCATTTTGAGAGTCTTTTTTTAATCGTTTAGTATTTGGTTTTGGCATTAGCTGATTGGGGCAAGTATCTACTCAGTGTAACTGGATCGGACTATTTGAGTGCGGCACAGTCTGCTTGCAGGTTTTGGGGTTCCCGCCGGTGGAGGGCTGCTCGATCGGACATTTTTGGGCCAGCCACGATTGTTGCACTATAGCGCCCTCTTGATGTGTACTGGTTTCTACAATTTGGACAGTCTGGGACGGACGATCGGAAGATTTGCGGGCTTGTTTGGTGTGGGACAGGTTCGATCGACTCAAGCTTGAGATTGTTGATTTGAGTTTAACCTCCGCTTCTAAAAACCCCCCTTTAAATATAGGGGTTAAACCCTACAGGCCGCTAGGTCAACGGAGGGGAAATTATCGGTCATTAGCCATCGTCTCCCGCAGGGAGGCTGCTTGGACGAGCAAGGATTCGGCAAAAGCGATCGCTTCTGTTGCCGATCGACCGCTGGCAAGTTGTGCCAATTCTTCGCGCCTGGATAATTGGCTGTTGAGGGCGGCAACTCGCACGACGGTGCGTTCGATCGGTCCGAGATTGCCTGCGTCTTCATTTATATCCGATCCTGCTGGGATGGTTTGTTTGTTGACGCGAAAGTGGGAGTCAGCCATCGCAGCGATTAAGGGCTGGTGGGTGACGCAGAGAACTTGATGTTTGTCCGACAACTGGTAGAGTTTTTTGGCAATCGCCCCGGCGACTTTTCCGGAAACTCCGGCGTCGATTTCGTCGAATACAAGGGTGCTGGCGCTGGCGATTTGGGAAAAACAGGCTTTGATAGCAAGTAGAAAGCGGCTCATTTCTCCCCCGGAGGCGATCGCGCCCAGGGGTTGCAGCGGTTCCCCCGGATTCGGGCTAAAACAAAAGACGATGCGATCGGCACCTGTTGCTGTTGGATCGCAAGCTGCCATTTCTACCTGAAATTGCACTTTTTCCATTGCTAAAGGCTTGAGCTCTGCAACCAAGTGGGCTTCGAGTTGGAGAGCCGCTTCGCGTCGCAGGGTTGTCAGCAGGCTGCTGGCGTCTTTTAATTGCCCTACAGCGGCTTGATATGCGAGTTCTAGGGCTTCCATTGACTCGCCGCCTTCTAAAAGTTCGTTTAGTTCGTTTTGGATGCTGTGGTAGTAGGCGATCGCCTCTTTGAGCGGGCCGTATTTGCGGCAAATTTGTTTGAGTTGGCGAATTCTATCTTCTACTTCTTCGAGCTTTTCGGGATCTGCTTCTAATTCTTCGCCGTAGCTGCTAATTTGCCTGCTGGCTTCTGTAACTTGAGCTAAAGCGTCGTTAACCATGTCTAAAATTGGCTGTAACTGCAAGTCGTAAACTGCCATATCGGTTAAAGTTTCTTCGGCTTTGCTCAACAAGTCAGCGGCGGATGCGGTGTCGCCGTCGTTTTGGTAAAGGGCTTGGTAAACTTGGTAACTTTGTTGCTGCAACTCGACAACGTGGCTGAGTCTAATCGATTCTTGTTCTAGGTGTTCCAATTCGCCGCCGTCTTCGATTTGTGCTTCGCCGAGTTCCCGGACTTGATATTCTAGCAAATCGAGTCTTTGCAGGCGCTGCTGTTCCGACTGACGCCTGCTGTCGAGGGCGGTTTTGGCTTGACTGGCGGTCAGCCAAGCGGCGGCGACTTGCGATCGAGCTTCAGTCAAAGTTGTGCCTCCGTATAAATCGAGCCATTCCCGCTGGAGAGATTCTTGTCCGAGTTGGACGGTTTGGCCTTGGGCGGTAATTTCGACAAGCCGATCGCGCAGTTGCTCCATCACTTGCCGGTTGACTAAAATGCCGTTTAAGCGCGATCGGCTGCGCAATCCCCCGCTAGAGGCCGTAAGTTCCCGGCTGCAAACTGCTAAATTGCCATCTATCGGTTCGATTTCTTGCTCGCTAAGCCATGTCGCAGCAAGTTTATCCAATTCAAAGGTAGCTTCTAATATCGATCGCGCCGCTCCCGTGCGAATTGCTCGGCGATCGACTTTACCACCCAATGCTGCATCGATCGCATCCAATATAATTGATTTACCTGCACCGGTTTCCCCTGTAAATACGTTTAAATTGGGACCGAATTCTAAGTCTAGGCAGTCAATTAGCGCAAAGTTTTCTATTCTCAGGGATAGTAACATGGGGAACTGGGAATTGAGGGTGATGTGTTGGGATTCGGATTGTTAACCACAATACTTGTAATTTTGCCACTATCGATCGAGTATAAACATCAATGCAAATTAAATTTCTGCTACCCGTTGCTCTGTTGAGTTTTGTCTCGATCGGAGCTTTCGGCTGGAAGCTTCACCACGATAAGCAGCAAGTCTACGAATTAACGCTGGCAACGGGTACAAAAACTGGTAATTATTACCCTTTCGGACAGGCAATTGCTGAGGTAGTCGTGCAGCAAAATCCGCGCATCCGCATTAAAGTAATTGAAACTCAAGGTGCTGAGGAAAATATGCGCCGATTGCAAGCAAATGAGGCTCAGCTTGCGATCGTCCAAAACGATACGGATGCGGTACCATCGGCTCGGGTAATTGCTTCGCTGTTTAAGGAAGTTTTTCACTTAATTGTTTCCGAACAATCTGGCATTCAGACTGTTTCCGATCTCAAGGGAAAACATATTGCTCTGATGGCTAAAGGCAGCGGTTCTTACAGTTCTTTTTGGTTTGTGAGCGATCATTACGGTTTGAAAGGAAATGATTTTATATCTACTCCGAGTTCTTGGACGGAGGCTACTAAATTATTTAGCAATGGGGAAGTTGATGCTATTTTTCGGGTGCTACCTCCGGGGAGCAGCTTGGTGAGCGATTTGCTGGAAAATACGCGGGGAAAGTTAGTGCCGATCGAGCAAGGTGCTGCCATGAAAATTAAGTTACCTTATCTGGAAGCTGATGAGATTCCTAAGGGTACTTACAAGGCAAATCCGGCCGTTCCCGATGCAGATTTGCCCAGCGTGGGAGTACAGGCTACTCTCTTGGTTCGAGAGGATGTCGATCCCGATATGGTGCAGGAAATTACGCGAATTTTGTTCGAGTACCGCCGCAATTTGGTTGCTGCTAATTCGCTGGGGGCAATGATTAGTCAGCCGGGAGGTAGCGGGGGTTTGGCTTTGCCACTGCATGAGGGCGCTCGGGCTTATTACGATCGCGAAAAGCCGGATTTTGGACGACAAATTCGGATCTTTTGGGTTTGTATTTGTCGATCGTAACGCTTTTATTATCTTGGCTGTGGCAGTTACGATCGCGCTTTTTACAGAAACAAAAAAATAATGCCGATCGGTTTAATTTGGCTATTTTAAATTTGATTCAAAGAATTCGCCAAGCTAAAAGTTTAGAGGAAATCGATTTGTTGCAGGAAGAATTATTTAATATTTTTAAGCAGGTGATTGTAGATTTGGATGAGGATCGGATCGATCCTGAGTCTTTTCAATCTTTTACTTTTACTTGGGAAACAGCTATGAGGGTTGCGGGCGATCGAGAAAGGATGTTGCGGGAGTCTTTGGGGAGTTTTGAGTTTTGAGTTTTGAGTTTTGAGTTTTGAGTTAAATCTGTAAAAGTTTTGAGTTGTGAATTTTGAGTCGCTCGACTTTTAATTCACAACTCATACTTGCCCCAATCCGTTCACAACTC
Organism: Richelia sp. CSU_2_1; assembly: GCA_012034575.1. GTDB lineage: Bacteria > Cyanobacteriota > Cyanobacteriia > Cyanobacteriales > Microcoleaceae > Microcoleus. Next base: position 35,444 of record JAAUPF010000052.1, read on the forward strand.
AAAACTTCCGAAACACTTCCGAAACACTCAAAACTTTGAATTACCTGAAAAATGCTGTATATTGCGATTGCTTCGCTTCACTTCGTTGCGCTCGCAATGACATTTTACTACGATCGATCGCGATGACCTAGAGATCTTGCGATTGCTTTGCTTCACTTCGTTACGATCGCTCCGGACAGTTAAATTTTGCGATCGCGGGTTTATTCTTGGGGAACAGATTCCAGATTTTTCTGCTTATCGTTCAAGCGTTTTTTCGCATAAAAATGAATGGTGGCTGCCATCACAAAAATCATGGCAATAATGCCATAAACGCTAGAAAAAACGGGGATGTTGTTCTTGAATACTGCTAAAAGGACGATCGCCACTAACAGTACAGTTGGCGCTTCATTTAAAGCCCGAAATTGTTGACCAGTCCAGCCGGATTCATTTTTTTCTAATTTTTTCATCGTCCAGCCGCAATAAAAATGATAAGCGATTAACAAACTAACGCAAATTAGTTTGATTTGCAACCACATATCTTTCAGTACGTGGGGTTCAGTCCAGACGAGGGCGATCGCCATAATCACAGTCACAAACATTCCGGGCGTAGTAATCAAATTATAGAGGCGTTTCTCCATGATTTGATATTGTTCTTTAAGAATGGTTCTTGCTGGTTCCGGTTGTTCTTCGGCTTCTGCGTGATAGACAAACAATCTTACTAAGTAAAACAGCCCTGCGAACCAAACGACAATGCCAATTAAATGAAATGATTTAAACCAAAAATAAGCCACTATTTGTCTCCTTGAATCAACTAAAATGTAGGTATGCAGCGCGCCTTACCGCTCTTGGTGATGTCTGGTGCACCGCTGCAAAAGTTCGGCTGCAAAAATTCGGAGTACCAACAAATATATAATAGCGGCGCACCATACCGCAACGAATCAACTCAAAACCTAGCGGGCGCGTCGGTGCGACAATTATATCTCAAACTGACGCGACGCACCTGAGGGCGATATCGCGATCGAATATTAATAATTATTATTTAGTTAGTAGTATTGCGTTGCAGTTGCTCGCAATTACAGACATACACTCAATTTTCAACGATCGACTGCGGGCGATCGAATGTCAGAATATGTAGGGGGCGCAGTGCGCACCTTACCAAAAAGCTGGGCGCAGCGTAGCGGAGGGTTAAAGCCCCGTCCTTATAAGACGGCTTTGATTCGAGTGTAAAGATTCCTTGCCAACCGCAAGTTTATAGCCACAATTGCCTGTAAGCGCGATAAAATTATCAGATGATTGTACTAGAGTTCAAGTTAAAAGGCAAGCAGCAGCAATACCGGGTCATTGACGAAATGATTCGCACAGCTCAGTTTGTCCGAAACAAGGCTCTCAGATACTGGATCGACAATCGGGGAGTTAAGTTATCAGACCTCTACAAACAATGCGCGATCGTGGCGAAAGAGTTTGAATGGGCGGGTAAACTTAACTCAATGGCGCGTCAAGCTTCTGCCGAACGTGCCATTTTTGCTATTCAACGTTTCTTCGCTAATTGCAAAGCTAAAAAGCCAGGGAAAAAAGGATATCCGCAATTCAAAAAGCATACCCGTTCCGTAGAATACAAAACATCAGGCTGGGCGCTTTCTGTCGATAAAAGATGCC
>JAAUPF010000053.1 GCA_012034575.1 Richelia sp. CSU_2_1
GCTGGGGTCGAGTAATTTTATACCGTTTTTTAAAGAAAAATTCAACTGCAGGCAAGCTCCAAAGCGCAGTCATCCTCGATCGAGGTCGATCGAATCTAAAATCTCAAATCTAAAATGGAATTGCCCTGCGATGACTGCCAGACAAAACGAGGAAACTAGCCATGCTTAAACCAGCAATTTTGTGCGTTGACGATGAAGTAGCGGTATTGGAGAGTCTGGAAATAGAGCTGCGACAAGCATTTAACGAAAATTATTTTTATGAATTTGCTGAAAGTGCTGCCGAAGCACTGGAAATTATCGATGAGCTGTGTGAAGATGGCATTAATATCTTGGTAATTGTCTCCGACTGGTTAATGCCAGGTATGAAAGGAGATGAATTGCTCATTAAAATCCATCAAAAATATCCGAAAATTGTGACAGTTATGCTAACAGGACAAGCAGATAAAGAAGCGATCGAACGCACAAAAACTCAAGCAAATCTCCATGCTTTTTTGCAAAAACCTTGGCAAAACAGCGAATTAATTAAAGCGATCGAGTCAGGGCTAACAAAATTATGAAAAAACCAGTCATTATTTGCGTCGATGACGAGCCGACTATCCTAGACAGTCTGGAAATAGATTTGCTGAAAGCCTTTGAAGATAAATATTTAATTGAAACGGCAGAAAGTGGGGAAGAAGCTTTAGAGCTGCTCTTGGAATTGCTGGCAGAACAGTACGAAGTTCCCTTAGTGATTTCCGACCATATTATGCCGAATATGAAAGGAGACGAACTGTTAAGGAGCGTGCACGCTATTTCGCCAAAAACTCTCAAGATCATGCTCACGGGGCAAGCTGATTTAGAAGCAGTAACAAATGCTATTAACTATGCAAAATTATATCGATATATATCTAAACCGTGGCAGCCTGACGACTTAAAATTAACAGTAACGGAAGCAATATACAGGTATTTTCAGGACAAACAACTCGCTGAAAAACAAAAAGAGCTTCAGGAAATGAATGAGGAGTTGACAAGATTAAACCGCAAGCAGGCGATGCTGATTGCCAAACTCCACGAAAACGAGAGTCGCTTAACGCAATACTTGGAAGCTATGCCGCTAGGCGTGTGCGTGCTCGATGCTAACGGTCAATCTTTTTACGCCAATCAAAAAGCGCGGGAGGTATTTGGTAAAGGCACTGTACCGCATATTAATTCCGAGCAGAAAGCAGCAATTTATCAATTTTATATATCGGGGACCGATCGCAGGTGCCCTGTAGAAGAACTGCCGATCATGCGAGCGCTCAGAGGTGAAAGTGTCAGAACTGAAAATATAGAAATTCGGGCGGGAAACAAAGTGATTCCTGTGGAAAGTTGGGCGACTCCTATTTATGACTCTTTGGGTGATATTTCCTATGCAATTATTGCTTTTACGGATATTAGCGAACGCAAGGAGTCTGAAGCCGCGCTAATTGAAGCTGAGGAGAAGTATCGCAGTATATTTGAAAATGCTCTTGAAGGTATTTTTCAAACTGCGCCCGACGGGTATTTTATTAATGCCAATCCGGCCCTCGCTCAAATCTACGGTTACGATTCTCCTGAAGAATTGAAAGACAGAGTTAATAATATCGATCGCCAATTATACGTCAAACCCAACCGCCGTCAAGAGTTTTTGGCACTGTTGGCACAATACGGTACTTTGTCGGAGTTTGAGTCGGAAGTTTACCGCAAAGATGGCAGTATTATCTGGATTTCTGAGTACGCGCGCACTGTTTGTGATGCCAACGGGGAAGTGCTTTACTATCAGGGTTTTGCTGAGGATATTACTTTGCGAAAAGAGGTGGAAGCGGAACGCCTCAGGTTTACCAACGATTTGGAAAAAGCTTTAGCAGCAGAAGAAAAATTAAATGAAGCACTGTTAGAAAGCGAAAATCGGCTGACTCAATTGCTGGAAGCGATGCCAGTGGGCATATTTGTAGTGGATGCTACAGGTAAACCTTTTTATATGAATTCGTGCGGAGAGAAAATATTAGGTAAAAGTTTAATTGATGGCGCATTTCCTGACAAATTCCCTGAAGTTTATCAAGCTTACTGTGCTACTACTAATCAATTTTATCCGCCCGAGCGCCAACCTGTTTTGCGGGCATTGCAGGGAGAAGTTGTACGGGTTGATGACATGGAAATTCATCATACCGGCAAGATTGTGCCGATCGAAGTTTGGGCGACTCCAATTTACGATGAGAGAAAAAATATTGTTTACGCGATCGCAGCCTTTCAAGATATAACAGAACGCCAGCGGGTAGAACAAGAACGCTTTCAATTCACCAGCGATTTAGAAAAAGCTTTAGCCGCAGAAGAAAAACTAACAGATGCTTACGGGCGGTTTGTACCGCACGAATTTCTCCATTTCTTGGGATATGAAAGCATTCTCGAAGTAAAATTGGGCGATCAGGTACAAAAAGAAATGTCGGTACTGTTTTCAGATATCCGCGATTTTACCTCGCTTTCGGAAACGATGAGTCCCGAAGAAAACTTTCAATTTATTAATGCTTATTTATCGCGGATGGAACCCGCAATTACAGAAAATTTTGGTTTTATTGATAAATACATTGGCGATGCAATTATGGCATTATTTAACGGTTCTGCGGACGATGCAGTGAAAGCCGGAATTGCCATGTTAGAACAGTTAAATGAATACAATAATACTCGCAACAGGCCCGATCGTCCGCCATTGCAAATCGGGATCGGTATCAATACAGGTACTTTAATGTTAGGCACCGTGGGCGGACAAAATCGGATGGACAGTACGGTGATTAGCGATGCGGTGAATTTAGCCTCGCGAGTGGAAACTTTGACAAAAGAATACGGAGTATCGATGTTAATTACTCAAAATACTTTTTTACAGTTAACCGAAAGTTACGATTTTCGGTTTATCGATCGGGTTAAAGTTAAAGGCAAATCGCAGTTGGTAACGGTTTACGAAGTATTTGGTGCCGATCCGCCGGATGTACGAGAGAAAAAGTTAGAGACAAAAACAATGTTTGAACAAGCTTTGGTATTGTATCATATTGAAAGGTTTGCGGAAGCAACTAAATTATTTTCGTCCTGCTTGCAACTAAACCCTGCAGATAGAGTTGCACAAATTTATTTACACCGATGTTTAAAACTGGCCATATCTTCTGAATAGTTGACAGTTGACAGTTGATAGATGACAGTTGGTAATTGGTAATTGGTAATTGGTAATTTTCCCCATCTTCCAATCTCTCAATCTCCCGATCGAACAATCTCAAAACTCAAAACTCCTCTCACATTGGCAAAAAGACGCTGGCGATCGTTCCTCGATCGGGCGAACTTTCTATTTTTAATTCTCCTCCGTGCAATTCGGCAATGCGCTTGACAATTGCCAACCCCAATCCCAAACCTGCTTGTTGGTAAACTTTACGATCGAACTGCATATAAGCCTCCAGTTGTGAAATTCGATCGGGCGACATTCCGCGTCCTTCATCTTTAACAGATAGAATAAAGAAATTATTCTTAACTTCAGCGCTGACAACAACAGGCGTTCCTTCTAAAGAAAACTTGAAAGCATTGTCTAGCAATTCATCAAGAATTTTTGTCAGTTTAATCAAGTCGATTTTTACGCAAGCTTCCTGCAAGTTTAGCTGCAGATCTGCCGTTCTATTAGCCTGTTTAGCTTGCTGCCGCGCTTTTTCAGAAAGCAAAGATTGGATGCCGTTCAATTCGCCGTTTTGCATCTCAAGAAGCAGTTCGGGATTGGTTGCTGCCATTTCCAGTTCGGCATAGAGCAAAAAATTCTGAATCAGGCGGTACAAACGCTGGCCCGAGACTTGAATTTGACCGACCATTTCTAAGATATCAGCTTGCTCTAAAACATCATATTCTGATATTATTAGTTCAGAAAAACCGAGAATTGCATTCAAAGGAGTCCGCAGTTCGTGGGGCAGCGACATACTAATATTGTTGCGCATTTCGTCGAGTTTCTGTTGGGAACGACTGCTAATTGTTTTCTGTCTTTCCAGTCTAGTTGCAATTGCTTTCAGCAGTTCTTGTGGAGTGCAAGGCTTAGTAATGTAATCGTCAGCTCCCAATTCCATGCCGAGGCGAACGTCTGTTTTATCTGCTTTGGCGGTGAGAAAAATTAGCGGGATTGTGGCGGTAATAGGTTCCGATCGCAGTGCTTTCAGAACGCCGTAGCCGTCAATTTCCGGCATCATTACGTCGCACAAGATTAAATCCGGAATTTGTTCTAGAGCTAGTTTGATTCCGGCCTTACCATTCGCCGCCCCCAGCGCTGCAAAATTCTCTGCCTCCAACAACTCTAAAATGTTTTCTCTAATTGCTTCTTCATCTTCAATTATCAAGATTCTTGTCACGGTTATTACTCCTTTTTAAGTATTTTTGTATTTAAAGAAATAGCTGCGTGGAATTTATAAAACGAGCTGATGAATTTTGACAGATGTTTTATTTACTGTTAATTTTAGAGGTTAGCTGTTTCATAATTCTAATTATTAATCTTGCTGCTGGCTGGAATTGCAAATTAAAGGCAGCGTTGCGGTGAAAGTCGTACCCATACCTTCTTGAGTGGTGATGGCGAGCTTTCCCCCGTGCATTTCTACAGCCCGTTTAACAATTGCTAACCCGAGACCGGTACCAGAGATAGTGCCGACATTTGTAGCTCTATAAAAAGTTTCCCAGATCCGCTCTCGATCGGCAGTAGGAATCCCGATGCCGCTGTCTTTTATTTGAAAAACTGCCTCTGAGTCCCGACAGGTAAGGTGCAAGTAGATAGGAGTGCCTTCAGGAGAATACTTGATGGCATTTGAAAGCAAGTTTCCCAGCATTTGCCGCAGTAGTTTTTCATCCATTTGAGCCTCACAGTTGCTGCCTTCAAAAATAAAGGATATCGCGTGTTGGTTGCCGTCGTTGAGTTGCTGGTCTTCTACCACTTGGCTGCAGAATTTTTCCAGGTTTAAGGGAACCGGTTTAAACTTCAGCGTGTTTGCTTCGATTTTGCCGATTACCAAAATATCTTCCAATAATTCTGTCATGCGTTTAATCGCCAGTTGAATCCGCACGAAATGAGTGGATTTTTTGTCTTCAGACCAATTTGAACTGTAATCTTGTAACAATCCGGCCGAAAATTGGATTGTTGTCAGGGGGGTGCGAAATTCGTGAGAAACCATTGTCACAAACTTCGCCCTGAGTTCGGAAAGTTCCTTTTCCCGCGCTAGGGTTTTTAAAATCTCTGCTTCGGCTCGCTTGCGATCGCTAATATCGCGGGCTTCAGCAATCAGTAGCAATACTTGTCCCGTGTCATTTTTGACTGGCTTTACTGAAAAATCAACCGTGATAATTTGGCCGCTTTTTCCCAACAAATCAATCTCAATGCGAAAAAACTCACCTCTACTAGCTTGAGTTACTCCTTCTTTTAATTGTTCTGTAGCCAGAGGTGACAGTTGCCAAATTGGCTGTTCCCAAATCGGGCGGCCCACAACATTTTGTGCTTTCATTCCTGTAAACTCAAGAGCTGTTTGGTTAACTTCCAGTACGATTCCTTCGGGAGTCAGTAGTTTTGTTAGCTGAAATGAAGAGTCAAAAATTGCCCGAAAACGCCGCTCGCTTTCCCGCAGCATTTGAAAGGTTTGAGAGCGTTCGATCGCGTAGCGAATTGCCTTTACTAATAGTTGGGTGGTAATTTGACCTTTGACAATGTAATCTTGAGCTCCCAAACGGACGGATTCCAGGGCGATGGCTTCATCATCCAATCCTGTCATCACCACCATTGCCGTATCCGGGGCAACTTCTCGCAGGCGAGTTAAGGTTTCCAAACCGCTGCTATCGGGCAAAGAAAGGTCGAGCAAAACTACATCAAATGGCTGTTTTGCCAGATGGCCGATCGCTTCGTGCAGGAACTCAACCAACACCAATTCCCACTCTACGCCTGCAGATAATTCCAAAAGTTCGGCAAGCAAATCGGCATCCGCCGGATTGTCTTCTACTAACAGAATTTTAATCCACATAAATTGACATTTTTTTACTATAAATTTTACAAAAATTAAGACCAATAAAACTCTGTTTGTGCTGGCATTTTTTGATGGCATCGTTGAAACTTTGTTGTCAACTGTCAACTCATACTTGCCGCCATCCGCTGTCAACTGTCAACTGTCAACTGTCAATCAGGCTACAGGAAGTTTAACAACGGCGAGCCAGAACTCCTCAATTAATTGGACTACGCGAGTAAACTGCACGAAATCTACTGGCTTGGTAATGTAACAATTGGCGTGGAGTGAATAGGACTTGAGAATATCCTCTTGAGCGGCAGAAGTAGTGAGAATCACAACCGGAATTAATTTTAAATCCGTGTCAGTTTTGATTTCTTCTAGAACTTCTACCCCGCTTTTTTTCGGCAAATTCAAATCTAGTAAAATCAAGTCAGGACGGGGTACGGTGGCATAGAGTCCGCGGCGGCGCAAAAAATCGATCGCCTCAACTCCATCCTCCACAAAATGCAAGTTATTCAAAATTTTACCCTGTCCGAGGGCTTCTCTAGCCAAATCCGCATCACTGGGAGAATCTTCGATTAATAAAATCTCTATCGGTCTAACGGTAGTTCGATCGTTCACAAGTTACACATCCTTTTGATTGTATTTTGATGATCGGAAAAATCAATGTTTGCTTCATCACGTAATAATTATAGGGATAGTAAAGTAAAAAGTCGCCCCTTGTCCCTCCCGAGAGTCAACCCAGATGCGTCCCCCGTGGCGTTCGACAATGCGCTTGCATATCGCCAAGCCTATACCAGTACCGTCATATTCGCGCCGGGAGTGCAAGCGCTGAAAAATGATAAAAATGCGCTCCGCGTACTCCGGAGCGATGCCAATACCATTATCGCGCACGCTAAATTGCCATTCGCGATCTTGCTGGGAGACAGAAATATGAATTGATGGGATATCGTGGCGGCAGAATTTGATGGCATTGCCGATCAAATTTTGGAATAACTGCACGAGTTGAGATTCATCTCCCATCACAGTTGGCATCACCTCGCAGGCGATCGCAGCTTTGGTTTCGGCGATCGCAATTTGCAAATTGCCCAAACTTTTCTGCACAGCAACATTGCAGTCTATCAGCTCAAATTCTTTTCCCCTTCCCGATCGCGAGTAAGCTAGCAAATCGTTTATTAATTGGTGCATTCTCGTGGCACCACCGACAATATAATTGATATATTTATCGGCTCGATCGTCCAAATTATTTTGATAGCGCTGGGCTAGCAATTGAGCGTAACTGGTAACGGCCCTGAGGGGTTCTTGCAAATCGTGGGAAGCAACATAAGCAAATTGTTCTAATTGCTCGTTAGAACGCTGCAAATCCTCTGTAAGTTGCAATAGTTGCTGTTCAGTTGCTTTGCGATCGCTGATGTTGTAAACTAGAGCGACACAGGATACCAAATTGTCTTGTTCGTCCATCACCGGACAGGTAGACATATAAGTCCAAACATCTTTACCGTTCTTGTGTTTGAATTTGAATTCGTGTTTTTCAGCAATTCCCAACTTGCGCAGCTCGATCTTATCTTCCGCACCCTGTTTTAAACCTTCATCCATGAAATTAAAAATCATCCGCCCCAACATTTCTGACTCCGTACATCCCAGCATTCGCGCCATCGCTCGATTGACATAAGTAGTGCAACCCGTGCTGTCAATTACCCAAATACCTTCTTCTGCCAGTTCCACAATTTGCCTGTATTTGAATTCGCTTTCCTGCAAAGCTGCTTCGGTGATTTTGCGATCGGTGATATCTTTCATAAAACAGTGATGACCGTTAAATATGCCACGCTCGTCGCCAACTTTTACCATAGTTATTTGCTTGTAAAAAACGGAGCCATCTTTACGGACTCCTCTAGTTTCCGCTTCTACTTTGCCTGTTACCAGCATTTCTTGATAAGCTAAGATTAACCTCTCAATCTCATCAGGATGTACGGTGAGCTGCCATGCCATGCCGAGCATTTCTTCCGGTTCGTAACCGCATTTATGAGCGTAAGCTCGGTTAACATCAACGTAACGCCCGCCCGCATCCAGGCGCGAAATACCTTCCACCGCATTTTGCATGGCAGCGGTGAGATCTCGCAGTTCTTGTTCGGCTTTTTTGCGATCGCTAATATCTTGACCGATACCTAGAAAACCGTCGATCTTTCCTTCGCGATCGAACAAAGCAGTTACCGACAAGTGGATCGGAAAACGCGAACCATCTTTGCGAATGTAAGTCCATTCATTTTCGTCAACTTTTCCCCGGCGCGCCCAGGCAACAAAAACTTCAAACCCAGGCTCTATTTTTACTCCCAATTCTTGAGACAGAATTTCCGATCGCTGGCAAACTTCTAGAAGATCGTGAATGATTTCTGGCGTAACTTTTCCCACAACTTCTTCTAGGGAATAGCCTAAAAGTTGCTGGGCCGCTCGATTAAATGTTTTAATCGTACCGTCGGGAGCAGTAGAAATAATCGTGTAGTTAGCACTGTCGAGAATTGCATTTTGCAGTTGCGTCAATTCCAACAAAGCGAGGGCTGTTTTTGCTCGATCGGCTATTTCTTGTTGCAATTTTTGGTTGTAAATTTCGATTTGAGCCGTGCGCGAAGCAACTCGACGTTCCAGAGTTTGATTGAGCAGTTGATTTTCTTCTTCTACCTGCTTGCGTTCTGTAATATCAGTAATCGTACCGACATAACTTTTAACCTCCCCATTGTCTCCAATTTGAGCGACAGCTTGACCGAATACCCAAATGATTTGAGCGGGATTAATTGCTTGAAAGCGGTACTCAGATTTAAACGGTAATTGCTGCTGGGTGGCGCTATACCATTCTGCAAAAACCCGATCGCGATCGTCTGGATGAATGCCTTCTAACCACCCTTTTCCTAAAGCTCGATCGGCTACCATTCCCGAAATTTGACACCAGCGATCGTTGACGTACAAACAGTCTCCGGCAGCGTCGGTATAAAATATTCCTACGGGTGAAGCTTCTGTTAAAGTTTGATAGCGTGCTTCGGTTTCCCGACGTTCGATAATTTCCCGTTGCAGGATGCGATCGAACGCACCGACTTGAGATGGGCCGGGGAGAGTTAATGCTTGAATTACTAAAGGAATTAGTGCGAAAGCGCCACAAGCAGAAATCGCTGCGGTAATCATTTTCAGGATGCCAGAAACCCAATAAACCGGATGCCACAGCGTCCAAATTTCTGCGATATGAGTAGTACCATTGGAGATAATAAAGGCTGCAAACAACCAAAAGACATTGCGAAACAGCAAGTTTTTTCGGCGGGCGATCGCGTAAATTAGCGCTATCGGTATTGCATAATATGCCAGGGCAATTATAAAATCTGACACTGCGTGAAGCGCGACTAATTCCGGCGGCCAAATATAGCAATTGCCGTGCGGAATATAATTACCAAATGGTAGGTTGTTTAAAAAATCCCAAATCATATATAATAAATAGTGGGAAATAGGGAATTGATAAGCGCGATCGGTAAAGTGGCACAATCCGGGACGCAGCAACAGGCTCGATCGACGAAACAATTGCATCATAGTCTTGAAGATTGCTGAAAAAACCCGTTTCTTTTGTCTTGATGCCCCCAGGAGTCTCGGATTGAGAATTGATACCATGTCCGGCAGATTGCTCGCAATAAGATGTTTGTAGTGTGGACTTTAGTCTGCAGCATATTGCGGACTTTAGTCCACACTACGAATCTTTTTTATTACTGGCGATCGACCGGAAATGGTATTAATTTATACAGTTACTCGCGCACGGGCGATCGAAAACCGGGTTTTTTACTTTAACTATCAGCTAGCACGAAAGATTTTCGGAAACAACTCGGTTTCTTTGGTCTGATGCGTTAGGAACTGCTATGGCTTATGATATATAGCTATAGCAGTTATTTTAAAAGAAAAACATGGTTCGTAGTGCGGACGATCGCGCCAGCAACACCAGAGCGGACTGAAGTGGGCGCTCCAAACCTTACTTATTGCGTTCGATCGATCGGGCGCGATCGAACTTCTTTTTTCTGCTATATAAAATGGGGCGAGTCCTCAGCCCGCCCCAGCAACAATTATCAAAAACTTGGGTCTAAAACCCCGTCCTTATAGCACGGAGAGTGTCAATATTTAAATGGGTTCAACAACTTCAAAAACGAAATGCGAAGCGTTAAATTGACGCACCCCTTGCACCACAGCTAGCGTTTCGGCTTGAGAAATCGGAATTCCGACTTCTGTAGGCAGGACGTAGATCCGAGTGCTGTTCGTCGCAACCCCGCCAACTGTCAGCGTGATGTTCTGGAACCCTAACTGCTCAAAGGTAATCCCCTCCAGGAAGAAGAAGTCAGTTCCTTTCACGAAGTCAACGATGTAGTCGCCAGTAGGAACAGGAACAGGAGGCTCACCGGGATCGACTGGTTCTGGTACAAATTCTGTGTACAGCAACTGGAAGTAGTCCGTGTCAGCGCCGCCGGTGAGTGTGTCGCGGGCGGTTTGAGTTTCCGAATCTTCGCCACCAAACAGCAGGTCAACGCCAGCGCCACCGATGATCCGATCGACCCCTGCACCGCCATCTAGGAAGTCATCGCCAGCACCACCATTGAGGATGTCATTGCCAGCAAGGGATTCAGAAACTCCGTAGTCGCCATAGATAGTGTCATTACCACCCAGGCCACTGAGGTTGTCATTGTCCTCGCCGCCATCAATGAAGTCGCCTTCAGTGCCACCCGTGATGGTTTCTAAGCCACCGCCACCGATCAGGGTGCTGGAGCCAGTGCCACCATCAAGGATGTCATTGCCATCGCCACCATCTAAATAGTCAATACCATCGCCACCCCGAAGGACATCACTTCCGGCATAGCCATAGAGCTTATCATCGCCTGTGCCGCCATCGAGGGTATCGTTGCCGCCGCCTGCTAAGCTGTCGCCTTCTCCGTAGATGGTGTCGTTGCCGTCGCCGCCAACTAGGGAATCTGCTCCCCCAAAAATTTCGCCTTTTTCATCATCGCCGTAGATCTTGTCATCGGTAGAGCCGCCAAAGACGCTATCATCGCCAGCACCACCAAACCCTGTGTCCTCGAAACCCACATAGAGTCGATCGTTACCTGCGCCACCATCCAAGAAATCTTTGCTGCCTTCGTCGGTATCAGTGATGCTCGAACCACCGGTCAGGATGTCATTGCCAGCTTCGCCATACAATGAGTCTTCGCCGGCATCGCCAAAGAGTCGATCGGCTCCGTTTCCACCATGCAGGTTGTCCTTATCGAGCCCACCATAGAGGAAGTCGCTACCATCATCACCATACAGATCGTCTTCGCCGTTTTCTCCAAACAGACGATCGGCTCCAGCAGCACCATACATGGTGTCTTTGTCCTCTCCACCGTAGATGCTGTCGTTACCGCCTAAGCCATACAGCAGATCTTCCTTGCCAAAGCCGCGAATTCTGTCGGCGCTATTGGTTCCGGTAAGGGTATCGGGTAGTTCTGTTCCATTTATGTTAGCCATAATTTTCTCCGAGTGTTATGTCAGTGTTTCGTAGTGTTATGTGAACTTGCGACAGCGCACAAAAGTGATTAATGCACCTTAGAATTCGGTGCTTCGTTACCGTTGACAATCCTTACCATTTCCCCCCTTTCCGACATCGAAAGGGGGGATGTCGAGGCATGGAAAGGCAAAATAAAACGCGAGAAGTCATCACACAAACTCCGGATTGATATAAGGTCCGATCGATCGATCGTCTGAATAAAAATATCGAAAAGCCTTGCGTCAAAGCATTGTCACTATGGCAATTGCTCTAACTCGATCGAGCGTGAGTCCTATCAAATCGGGTGTTGAACTCACCTCGATCGGACCTTACGAGAACTGGAAGATTGGACGATTGGTCGAACTGACATTGGTGCTGACATGAGTCGCCGTAAGGAAGTGTTGATTAGGGTCATCAACACCGCGCCCGTGCCAAAACCGGTATCGCCAGCAATGCCATTGCCCGATCGCAATTGAGTGTTCGCGCCAGATTGCACCACATCGATCGCTGCAATCCCGCTGAAAGATAGAATGTCTCCAGTAGCTCCGAGGGTGAAACCATTAACCCGATCGGAACCATGACCGCTGCGGTAGTGAATCGTATCTCTGCCACCGCCACCCGTCAGGGTGTCATTTCCCGCAGCACCAAACAACGCATCCTGGCCAGGGCCACCGATCAGGATATCTGCACCGTTGCCGCCATCCAGGTAATCAGCCCCGTCACCACCGTTAAGGTTGTCATTGCCGTCAAGCCCGAAGATATTATCTTTGGTGGAGGTTCCTGTCAGGGTATCGTTGCCGCTACTCCCCATCGTCAGACCCACCACATCAACGGTGTTTACCCCGGTCATGTTCGCCCCGACCATCACGGCATCGGTGAAATTGGTTTTCTCCAGCTTGGCATTGGTGAAGTTGGCATTGGTGAAGTTAGTACCGATGAAACTCCCCACCTCTAGGCTGGCACCTGTCAGATTGGCGTTGCTAAAGTTGGTTAAGTTATCTCCAGCCCCTTCCTTCAGGTTAGCGTTTGTCAGGTTTGCCCCTGTAAAGTTGGCTCCCGCCAGATTACTCTTCTCAATAAAAGCGTTGTCTAACTGGGCTCCACCCGTCAGGTTAGCGCCAACGAGAATTGCTCCACCCAGATTGGCATTGCTGAGGTCGGCACCAACCACGATCGCATTGCTCAAATCAGCACCTTCCAGGAATATGCCTTCTGCATTGACCTGAGTCAGGTTGGCGTTGTTCAACTCAGAATCTGCGAAACTAGCACCACCCAGTTGAGTGCGCGTACCATTTGGATGGGCGCTGAAGTCAGCACCTGCCAGATTGATATCTTCGGCACTAAAGCCAGTCAAATTGGCTCCGCGAAAGCGAGAAGTAGTCTGTGTCAATCCCTCGGGTGGGTTGGTATCGGTCAGATTAACCCCACTCAAGTTGGCAAGGTCAAAGATGGCGTTGCTGAGGATAATATCTGTGAAATTAGTCGATGCGTCGAATTGAGCGCCGGTAAAGTTCGCATCGATCAACGAGGTTCCTTCCAGGTCAGCACCCTGGAATTTAGCATTCGTCAAATTGGCACCTGTAAAGTCAGCCGATTTCAGCTTCGCCTTATAGAAATCGGCACCGGTAAAGTTGGCTCCCATCATGTTCGGTGGCTCCGACCCTTCACCGCTGAGATTAGCCTCATGCAGAATGGCATTGGTCAGGTTGGCGTTGGACAGGTCGATCAATTTTGTGTTGATCAGTGACAGGTTCACCCCAGTTAGGTTTGCGCCACTTAAATTGACATTTTCTAAGTTCGCCTTATAAAAATTCGCTGGTCCAAAGTTGGTATTGGCGGCAAAAATGGCATTCGATGCATTTACATTGATCAGAAATGCCTCTTCAAAGTTGGTACCTCTGAGTTGAGTGGAGGTACCTTGAGCATTTTTGTTGAATTGAACACCGTCAAGTCTGGCTTTAAAGAATGTCGAACCATTCAGGTTTTGACCGCGAAAGTTATTGCCAGTCAAATATTGATTGCTAAAGTTTTGCGCTACCATAAAACCCCTCTAAATGTAAAAACCACGTAAAGACAAGTAACCTCAAATCCTGGTTAAGTATCCCGTTTATGACTCGGCAGTTGAAACTGCTGCTACACATCGAAAGTCGGTCTGCGCCGACTCAAAAAGAAAGTGGGTCGGCGACCCGGATTTGGAATGAACTATGAATTTTCCCACCAACTTACTTACAGTAAATTGCAGGTTTACGAAGTACACTCAAGAGAGTCGGTTTATCTGTACATCACCTACTTGAAAAGTGTTGTAGGTGGCAGAAGTCTGAGTGTGAGCGATCGCGTTTAAAAGACGTTAACAAGAGACATCTCCCATAATTAGGTTTTTGTCTAGATAGGGTAAGGCTTCCATCATCTTTTTAGGAGATGTCTAAGGGAGACTATCAGAGCAATCGATCTAAAAACGCGAGCCTGTTAAAGCAATTAAGGATGTAGACACTATTGAAACTACGTATGCTGGCTTCCTCGGAGACGATCGAGGAAACTAAGGGAACCAAAAATACTGGTGCTTAGTCTAAACTCTTATGATGACGATAGGTATTATTTGGTAGTTATACTGTATCGCGATCGGGTTTAACTTACGTAGATTTACCTTATCAAACTATCTAAGTATTCAGAACCTGAACTGCTGGGCTTTACGCAATCTTTAAAAATCGCGAACATTTTTCTAAAGTTTTTATGTATTTTTTGGAAAATGTATAAATATTTATAGAATTTTTGGTCTACTTATGTATTGCTGCTTCTAACACCTATTCTGCAAAATTATGAAACAGTAATAACCGATAGATTGATTGTATGACACAAACCCAACAATGTAAATAGTAGCCTTATTTTTGGCAAGTGTTATAATAAATGCTGCAATTGATCTCGATTGGGTAAATCTTTAACTAAGTGCCTTTTGTTTTTGATGGAGACGATGACTTGTTTGACCGCATCGCGGACAAACTGCCTCACGCGATCGTATTGCGGGGCAGTCAATCCGGATTTAGTATAAAAAATGGAGCGAGCCCCAAGCCCGCCCCACTAAAAATTATGCTGCTGCGATTAACCCAACAATGCCTTAGCCTTAGCTACCACATTATCAACGGTGTAGCCAAACTTTTCTAAAGCTACGGGATTCGGTACTGAAGCGCCGAACCTGTCGGTACTCGCGCTGTCACCTTCAGCATCTAAATAACATCCCCAAATTGAGTTGATTTTTGAGTTGCCGCAGATTGCACCTTTTATGAATTACACCCACCGATCGAATAATTTTCTTAGAGACACGGCATTACTCGATCGATCGCTTGCAGGATAAGTCGCTTGTCGTTCGCGTCAAAGTCAGAGACTACCTTCAAGCTTAAGTTGACACCAATGGGCATTACCGTGTCCCTACTGTACTTCATAACTGTAAAAATTAGGTCGATCGAGATTTTGCTATTATTAATTTGGCTAGTTCATCAGTTTAGGAGGGAATTCTGTGGTCATTACTGCACCAGAACCTACAGCAGAACTGCTGCAACAATTTGGCGAACAGCGCGTAGTAATTCGGGGATTATCTTGGGATGCTTACCTGCAAGTTCTCCACGCCTTACCCCAATCGCGAAATTGCCGCTTGACCTATGATGAAGGGGTTCTAGAAATTACCATGCCTTTAGAAGAACACGAATTTTCAAGTCGATTAATTGAGTGTTTTATTCGGACGCTGGTTGAACTGATGGGGATGCGGATGAAAACGATGGGTTCCACCACGATGAACTATCCCAATTTCAAGAAAGGTTCCGAACCCGATAATGCTTACTACATTCAAAATCAACCCCTTGTCAAAGGTCGCAATGTCGATCTTAGCAAAGATCCGCCGCCGGATTTAGTAGTAGAAATAGACATAACTCATACGGATATCGAGAAAAACAAATTCTATGCTGCGATTGGAGTGCCGGAGTTTTGGCGGTTTAATGGCAAAGTATGGCGAATTTATCAATTGCAAGATGGCAATTATGTAGAAGTTGAGTCAAGTCCTACCTTTCCTCAAGTACCGAAAGCAAGATTAATGGCTTTTCTAGAAGAAGCAAAGGAAGATGAAATTGCAGCAATCCAGTCGCTGCGGGCTTGGTTTAAACAATAGTTTGAACAATAGGGTGGGTTTGAGTTCGATCGAGCTAATGTAGTCTTTGCGGTGCGTCGCTCGACTTTCAATCGCAAACAGCAAGAATTACCCGTGGCGACGCACCCTACTTTTACGAATCTATAGAGGGGCTACGATACCAGAATTTAGGATCGCTCTTTAACATAAATTATAAAAAAAACGGGGCAAGTTTTTAACTCGCCCCGCCGCAGATTATACTGTTATTAACCCAACAATGCCTTAGCCTTAGCTACCACATTATCAACGGTGTAGCCAAACTTCTCTAAAGCAACGGGACCCGGTGCCGAAGCGCCGAATCTGTCGATGCTTACGCTATCACCTTCAGAACCCAAATAACGTCCCCAGCCGAAGCTAGCAGCCGCTTCAACAGCCAAGCGCTTCGTAACAGCTTTCGGCAGTACGGATTCGCGGTAAGCTGCATCTTGAGCCTCAAACAATTCCCAGCAAGGCATCGAAACTACGCGCACTTTATTGCCTCCAGCGCGCAATTTTTCTGCTGCTTCAACGCAGAGGTAAGTTTCGCCACCGGTGCCGATTAAAATGATGTCGGGAGTGCCGCCATCGTCGGACAAAATGTAAGCGCCTTTAGCAGTTCCTTCGATCGAACTTCCAGCCAAGTTAGGCAAGTTTTGACGGGACAAAGCCATCAAAGTTGGGACTTTCCGGTTTTCGATCGCGACTTTGTAAGCGCCGGATGTTTCGTTACCATCCGCAGGGCGCATTACTAACAAATCGGGAATGACGCGCAGGGAAGCGATGGTTTCTACCGGTTGGTGAGTTGGGCCGTCTTCACCCAAAGCTACGGAGTCGTGAGTCATCACGTAAATAACTCCAGCTTCCGAAAGTGCGGACAGGCGAATTGCACCGCGCATGTAGTCAGCAAATACCAAGAAAGTTGCGCAATAAGGAATCAAACCGCCGTGAAGAAGTAAGCCATTTGCGATCGCGCCCATGCCGTGTTCGCGGACGCCAAACCGCAGGTTGCGACCTTCGTACTGACCTTTTTGGAAGTCTTTTTCACCCTTCAACAAAGTCATGTTAGAAGATGCCAAGTCAGCAGAACCGCCGATCAATTCAGGCAACACGCTTGCCAAAGCATTCAAGCATTTTCCTGAATGATTCCGAGTCGAATCTGCTTTATCTTCTGCCTTGTAAGTCGGCAAAACTTTATCCCAACCTTCGGGAAGTTTGCCGGCAACAGTGCGTTCGTATTCTGCTGCTTCTGCGGGATAAGCTGCTTTATAAGCTGCAAAAGCTGTCTCCCATTCTTTTTCTGCTGCAGCACCTCGATCGACTGCTTTGCGGAAGTGAGCCAAAGCATCATCAGGAATCACAAACGGCGCGTGTTCCCACTTCAAGAAATCGCGAGTTGCTTTTACTTCAGCATCGCCCAAAGCAGCACCATGAGCGCTGTAAGAATCCCGTTTGTTGGGAGAACCGTAACCAATAATTGTGCGGACTTTAATCATTGACGGTTTGTCCGTCACTTTCTTGGCTTCTTCAATAGCTTTGTGAACTGCTTCTAAGCTAGTATCTGCGTCAAGATTGGTATTGTCTACAGTAATGACGTGCCAGTTGTAAGCTTCAAAACGCTTGCCGACATCTTCAGTAAAGGCTAAGTTAGTGTTGCCTTCGATCGAGATGTGATTGTCATCGTAGAGAGCAATTAATTTACCGAGTCCGAGGTGTCCTGCCAAGGAACAAGCTTCGCCGGAAACGCCTTCCATGTGGCAACCATCACCCATAATCACGTAGGTGTAGTGGTCAACAATGGTGTTACCGGGCTTGTTAAATTTAGCAGCAAGATGAGCTTCTGCCATTGCCAAACCGACGGCGTTAGCAATGCCTTGTCCCAGAGGACCTGTGGTAACTTCTACGCCTTCTGTGACGAAGTTTTCGGGGTGTCCGGGAGTTTTGGATTCCCACTGACGGAATTGCTTGATGTCATCAAGGGAGACGCTATCGTAGCCGGTCAAGTGCATGAGGGCGTACTGTAGCATACAGCCGTGGCCCGCTGAGAGCACGAAGCGATCGCGGTTGAACCACTTGGGGTTTTTGGGATTGAACCGCATGAACCGATCCCACAGCACGAAAGCCATAGGGGCAGCGCCCATCGGCAGTCCCGGATGTCCAGATTTTGCTTTTTCTACCGCGTCGATGGCCAGAAAGCGGATAGAGTTGATGCAGAGTTCTTCGAGAGATTGAGTTGCGACAGCCATAATGATGGTTTTTAGATTCTGATGAGTTAAGTGTGAGAGTGGTCGATTCTGGCAGAGGCACGGGGAGTCGAGTTCGACTTGAGTTCGATCGCTTGCCGGTCTGCTCAATTGGGGAACTGCCGTGAGGCTGCACTACATATCATCTCACCACTTGGACTCGACGAACAACTTATTTTTTTAATGTTTCGGTAGCTTTGTATTGTCGATCGCAATTTGCGATCGGAGATATTTCTGAGGACAGTTGACAGTTGACAGTTGACAGTTGACAGTTGACAGTTGACAGATTTTCAATTTCTCTCAGGGAACCAGTAAAGATCGCTGAAACCCTTGATATTACATTATTTTCCTTCTTCCTTCTTCCTTCTTCCTTCTTCCTTCTTCCTTCTGCTATATTCATAATTTTAATCGGACAATAACTAATGACTCTCAGCGAAGCCGAAGTCCGCAGTCAAAAAGTAGCAGAACTGCGATCGCAAGGCATAGAACCGTATCCCAGTCAATCTTACGCGCGATCGCACTCAGCAAAGCAAGTTCGGGAATTATTTAGCCAGCCGGGAAAGGAACTCCAAAACGGAGAAACTGACCCCGATGAAATTTCCCTGCGAGTAGGCGGCCGCATCACTTCCAAGCGCGACAGCGGCAGCATTTGCTTTATCGATTTAAAGGACGCTACAGACAAAATTCAACTCAAAATTGAGAAAAAAATTGTCACCGGTGAAGTCGGTTTGAGTTTCAAACAAATTAAAAGTTTACTTGATGTCGGCGATTTTGTCGGCGTTGAAGGTATTGGCTGTCGCACTCAGAAGGGAGAACTTTCGATTTCAGTGCGGGAATTCACGCTGTTATCAAAAGCTACCATTCAATTTCCCGACTCTTATTATGGAATTAACGACCCCGAAGTTTGCCGCCGTCACCGCGAGATGGATTTGGCTAGCAACCAAGATGCCCTCAACCGTTTCATGCTGCGCAGCCGCATCGTGCAAAGCATTCGTTCCTATCTCTGGAATGCCAATTTTTATGAAATAGAAACGCCGACGCTGCAAGCTATTTACGGCGGTGCTGCTGCTAAGCCATTCATCACGCACCACAATGCTTTGGATGTGGATTTGTATTTGCGCGTCGCACCGGAATTGTTCTTAAAAAGGGCGATTTGCGGCGGTTTCGAGCGGGTGTTTGAACTCGGGAAAGCTTTTAGAAATGAGGGAATTGACAGCACTCACAATCCCGAGTTTACCTCTTTGGAAGTTTACCAATCTTATGCAGATTACTTCGACATTTTAGCAGTTGTAGAAGATGTCATGGGTTGTGCGGCTGAGGCTGTACTTGGGGATGTCAAAGAAGTTGACAATCAAGGACAATTAATTAGTTTAGAACGCAAGTTCGACTACAGCGAAAAATATCCCAGTTTTACCGGCCAACACTGGCAAGTGAAAACGATGGTGGAAGCTGTTAAAGACGAGTTGGGATTGGATTTTGAAAGCTTGGATTTGGCAAGCGCGATCGAATCTGCAACTAAGCTAGAATTGCACCTTTCTAAATTAGAAAAACAGAGTTTGGGCTACGTACTGTATGCTGTTTTTGACAAATTAGTTGTTCCGAAATTAATTCAGCCTACTTTTATCATTGACTTTCCCGTCGAAGTCAGTCCTTTAGCGAAAGGACACCGCAGCAAACCGGGATTTGTCGAGCGTTTCGAGTTGTTTATTAACGGCATGGAATACTCGAACGGTTTCTCGGAATTGAACGATCCGAAGGAACAAAGAAAGCGGTTTGAGGAACAGCTAGCGCAGAAAGATGCAGGCGATGACGAAGCGCATCCTATGGATGAAGACTTTATTCAAGCGCTATCTTTGGGGATGCCTAATTGCGCGGGAATGGGCATCGGTGTTGATAGGTTGGTGATGTTGTTAACTAATACTCAAAGCATCCGAGATGCGGTGATGTTCCCGACAATGAAGCCTGTTAAAGATTAGTTGAGAGTCGATCGTTGTAGGGCGCGCCGCCACCGAGAGCTCCCTACATCAACCAACCATCTAGTAGCGACGCACGCCTAAGTTGATAGTCGATCGTGGTTTAATGTCAGAATAAATCTCGTAGGGGCGGGTTCGCGAATAACATTTATGAATACCAACAATCTAGATAAACCCGCCCTCCCACCAAAAAATTACATCAACTTTGATGTTTATTCCACAGGTAAAATGTGAATTGCGCTCGCTCGTTGGGTGGGGGCGGGTTTAGTTCGATCGTCAATTATTCACACATATTGTTGCGAACCCGCCCCTACGGGATTGATGTCGGGGCGGGTTTGTTAATAACATTTAATGAATACCAAAAATTTAGATGAACCCGCCCTCCCACCACCAACAAACTACATCAACTAACAAACTCAGACAACCAATTCAGCAGATTCAATTTGTGGAGAATAATTTGTCTGGCTTCAGCAATTTTCTCCCTAGCTTCTTGCCAATAATCCGGCGTGGCAGTTACCTCTTGAATAAATTCAACTCCTTTTTCGTCCAAACTCGGCAACCGCAGAAAACTTCCAGCCGGCAGCAATTTATCCGCCGCCCCACCGCCGTAATAAATTGGCAAACACCAAGCTAATAAAGCATCCCACAGCTTCTCGCTAACGTACCATTCATTCTCCGCATAATTTTCAATGGCTAAGTTGTAATAGTACGGGGCGACGGCGTGCCATTTATTGTGAACAAAGCCGTTGTTGCGCGTCCAAGTTGGCAAGTTTCGCCCGTAAAGGTCAAAATTTACTTCTCGTTCTTGCAGCAATTTGATAAAATTTAAGCGGTGGCGGTGATTGCTCGATCGACTGATACCAGATGTAATCCAAGAACATAATTTTGTTTTCGGGGGCGCGGGCATTTCATCTAGTTCTCGAAATGAGTTAGAGTGATACCAAATGGCCGGCATATAATCGGGTTTGGGCGCGAAATCATCGGGACCGGAAATGTAACCGCAGTAGAGTTTGGCGCGAGCGTAATTGGCTTTGGTATTTTCAATAACTTCGGGTAAAGGTGGCTCGCGAATTAGGTAAATAATGCGTTCTTTGGGAACGCCGCGCATTTTTTTTAAAAGCTCGTCTTCTGAGTTTTGATGCCTTTGTTGGCGAAGTTTTCCCAGCCACGATCGATCTTTTTGCTGTCGGGGAAAGTCGAATTGATACATGAGTAAAAAATCTGGTTCCGGGTGGTTGGCTAGCATTTGAATGTTGCCCCATTTCCCGAAGTTGTGGGGGGTTTGTTGCCACAGCCAATCGCTTTGATTCATTCCTGGATAGGTGGTGATTGCACTGATAATGTTTGGATTCATTTCGGATCGTAGGTTTGTAGTAAGGACTTTAACTCTGGAGTTGAGACTAAAAAACGATCGCATCTAAAATAATTACGCCCCCCTGATATTCATGGGTTTTGTCTTTTAAGGTTTTAGCGTCGGGTCTGCCCGATACAGTACGATCGATCGCAAATAATATATGTTTTGTTGCGGGTACTTGCTGTTCTAATTACTCAAGGTACAACTCCATCAGTTTTTTTCGGTCTGGTCTACAGTCTTGTAAGGCTTCATAGATACTTGACCTAGATCCGCAAAAATTTTACTTGCCAAAATCTTCGCCAAATTAACAGGTACTGCATTGCCGACCATTTTGTAGCCGTTAGAAATATGGCGGTACTTAAAAATAAAATCATCGGGGAAAGTTTGAATTCTGGCGCACTCCCGCACCGAAAGCCGGCGGTAAGGCTGAGGCGAATTCGGGTCAAAAATGCGCTTGTCCTTACCAACCAAAATCATTTTACTAGCTTGAGGGTGCAGCGGTGCGTGTCGGGCGCTAGCCTGAATTGTAAAAGAAGTTTCCGACCAACTTCTGACTCGATTTCGCGACATATAAATGCTTGAGAATCCCAAATCCGCACATTCGTGATTGGGAATAATCGGGTGATAATTATCCAATTTAGATTTAACTTGAATAGGGGCGATCGACCCCAAGTCGAAAATCGCATCTTGCAGCGTTAAAACATCATTTTCCGGCGCGGGAAACTCAAAACCAAAACCCAAATCCTGCCGATAACCGACAACAATTACCCTTTCCCTGTCTTGCGGAACCCCAAAATTTTTAGCATTTATTAACTTGAACGAAACCCGATAGCCAATTCCCTCAAACTGCGATAAAATATAAGTAAAAGCTACCCGATTTCTGGGTGCCAAAATCCCGCTGACATTCTCAGCAAAAAAAAACAAAGGCTGCTTGTCCCGCACAATTCTGATATACTCCCAAAAAAGCTGACCGCGATCGTCCTGAATCCCGCGTTTCGCACCCGCCTCACTCCAACTTTGACAGGGAGGCCCGCCAATAATTCCGAGAAGGCGATCGGGAATTTCATCAGAATTAATTTTTCGGATATCCCGGCGATCTAAAATAGTTTGAGGATGGTTAAAATTATAGGTATCCCAAATAGCGCGATCGGACTCATTCGCCCAAATCGGATTGAAGCCAGCCCAACGAAAACCCAAATCCAACCCACCGCAACCCGCAAATAGAGAAATAATATTCCTAT
Source organism: Richelia sp. CSU_2_1 (assembly GCA_012034575.1). GTDB lineage: Bacteria > Cyanobacteriota > Cyanobacteriia > Cyanobacteriales > Microcoleaceae > Microcoleus. The sequence goes on from JAAUPF010000053.1 coordinate 22,497, forward strand.
CCATATTTTTCACCTTCCTTCTTCCCTCTATTCTTCCCTCTATTCTTCTCTCTATTCTTCCCTCTATTCTTCTCTCTCTGCGCCCTCTGCGCCCTCTGCGGTTCAAAAAAACCCCTTTTTCAACCCACCAAATTTCCCAAAAATAGAGTTTTGCATCACCCGTCACAAACCTTTCAAAGTTTTTAGAAATGCGCGGAGTGTAGCGGCGGGTTTAAAGCCCCTATATAAAAATTGCGCTATCTTGTGTCAACTGTCAACTGTTTACCGCCGATGGATGCAGATAAACGCAGATGTAGGCGAAGCCTTCCCGAAGGGTACGCAGATAATTTCCCTGAGTGTCAACTATCAACTATCAACTATCAACTATCAACTATCAATGAATGCAGAATCCATCCTCAAATCTTACCAACACTTCGGCATCCACCTCGGATTAGAGAGAATCAAACAACTTCTCAACAAACTCAACAATCCTCAAGAACAAGTACCGATTATCCACATTGCCGGCACCAACGGCAAAGGTTCAGTTTGCGCTTATCTGTCTTCCATACTTGCAGAAGCCGGCTATAGAGTCGGGCGCTACACATCCCCGCACTTAATCGATTGGACGGAAAGAATTTGCATCAACCAACAGCCGATTTCCCCCACAGAATTACAGCAATACCTAGAACGAATTGTTGCAGCACACCAGGAGATGGAAACTCCGACTCAATTTGAAATCATCACTGCCGCAGCTTGGCTGTATTTTGCCGCACAAAAAGTAGATCTTGCCGTCATTGAAACCGGATTGGGCGGCAGATTGGATGCGACTAATGTTTGCGAAAATCCCTTAGCTTGCGCTATTACTTCAATCAGTCTCGAACACTGGCAAATCCTCGGCCCCACCGTCGCCGATATTGCTGGAGAAAAAGCCGGAATTCTCAAAGCAAAATGTCCGGCAATTATCGGAGAATTGCCAGAATCTGCGAGAATAGTAGTAGAAAAACGCATTCAAGAATTGGATTGTCCGGCAATTTGGGTAAAACCCGCACAAGATTTAGGACGAGGATTAGCAGAATATCATCCACATCCAAAAATCAGCGTTCATCAGCCTTCATCAGCGGTTAAAATAAAATATCAATTGCCCTTGTTGGGAAAGTTTCAATTAATGAATTCAGCGATCGCGATCGCCATTCTCCAAACCCTCCAAAACCGAGGTTGGCAAATTTCTGAAACCGCAATTCAAAACGGCGTTGCTAAAACTCAATGGCCCGGAAGACTCCAGCAAACAGTTTGGAAAAACCGCCAAATTTTAATTGACGGCGCGCACAACCCCGATGCTGCTATAGCTTTGCGCGAATATGTCGATCGCCGTGACAATTCTCCATCACCAATTAATTGGGTAATCGGCATTTTGGCAACTAAAGATTGCGAGGATATTTTAAAAGCGTTGCTGAAAAATGGCGATCGGCTTTATCTAGTACCCGTACCCGAACCTAATTCAAAATCGCCCGATGAATTAGCAATTATCGCTCAAAAAGTTTGCCAGGAGTTAGCACTGTGTCAAACTTTTTCTGACGTAACGACAGCTTTAGATGCTGCGGTTGGAGGGGACGATTTAACGGTTCTTTGCGGTTCGCTTTATTTAATTGGATATTTTCTGCAAAAACAAAGATCTTAAGCTTTTATTCATATAATACTTCGCTGCAACCGACAAATTTGGCCAAAAACCCGGTTTCTTGGGTGGCGCGATCGCGCGCCGCCCGCATCTTTACTCACCAGAGATCGTACCTGCTGTTTCTTGTGGCGAATTCCTGTAAAAACTGGCAATAATTGCTACCATCAACCACCACAACATATTAACTTCCGGTCGGTACCAAACTGTATCCACAAAACCGTGAGCCATCATGCCTGCTAAAGTTGCGATCGCTGCTATTAACCAAAACCCACCATCCGATTTTAGATTTGGGATTTTAGATTGTAGATTTGAGGATTCTCCTGCTAAATTAGAACTATTGAATTGCGCGTCGCGCAATTTTTTTATCTGCAACACACCTTGATTGACAGTTGTTGCTAGCAGCCAGATAAAACAACTCAAACCGATAATACCCGTTTCCACCGCAATTTCTAGCAGCACCGAATAAGCGCTCAAAGCTGTAAATCTCGGCTTCATGTACAGCGGATAAACTTTATTAAACGCATTGTTTCCCGGACCAATTCCGAGGATCGGTCGATCGCGGATCATGTCAATTACAGCAGTCCAAACATTAATCCGAAAATTGTTGCTGCTGTCGCCGCGCCCGATAAACATACTAGCAACTCGATCGCGCAGGGGTTCAACTAAAACTATCCCCAAAATGAGCATCCCCGCCAAACTTCCCAACCCCAGCGGCAGCGCCCAAGTCCGCCAAAACCGAGGCATCAAAGGACTGTACCAATACCACAGCAGCACCAAAAACACCACCAGTAAAGCCACAAAACCGATCCAAGCGCCGCGGCTGTCGGTGAAGCGCAAACACGCGCAATTTACTAGCAGCATCGTCAGCGCTAAAAGTTTGGTTCCCCATCCTTTCCACACAAAAAGTGCGGCAGCACTTAAAGCAATTGCCGGCAGCAAATAAGAACCTAACAAGTTAGGATTGCCCAAAAAGCTGTAGGCCCGAGTGAGATTGGCTTGGGTAGAAGTTGGATCGTTCCAAGTAGCTAAGGGCGGCACTTTGTCTATCCACTGGCGCACGCCGTAGAAACTGACGATCAGGGAGACATTCAAATATACGGCTATTAAGTACGATCGCCAGCGAGAATCTCGCAGTATCCTCGCCATCAGGGCAAAAAATAGCAAATACAGCGTCAGCTTCGTCCAACCAGTAAAAGCGGCTGCTTTGACCGGCGACATGGCGGCTGCTACGGTGGAAATACCCCAGTAGAGAAATACCAGTAAGTGAATCGGCGTCAGGGCGATCGCGCGATCGTCCGAAACAGTCAGCAGCAGCCAAAATGCAGCGCCCGCCGCCATCAAGACTCCCACCAAAGCATTGTTGACAAACGGCCCCATGCCAAAAGTCAGGGCCAGCAATACAAAACCTAGGGGTTCGGCCCACTGCATCAGCCAGCTACTCTGCCGCCAACTGCGCAAAGGACCGATCGCCCAATTTAATAAATAACTGCCATTTTGCCACTGCAAGAGCGGCAAATTTACCAAAGTTAATTGTTGCCAAACTGAATTCATTTTTAGATTTGGTAATTGGTAATCGGTAATTGGGAATTGAGAATTGGTAATCGGTAATTGGGAACTGGGAATTGGTAATTGGGCATTGGTAATTGGGTATGGGGAGTTGAAAATTAAAGGTTAGCAACCTCTTCCTTCTTCCTTCTTCCTTCTTCCTTCTTCCTTCTTCCTTCTTCCTTCTTCCCTCTTCCTTCTTCCTTCTTCCTTCTTCCTTCCTCTATCCTTCCAATAACTCCGTAGCATTTGTGCCAGGCAGCGAAATTGAGTAGCGATACCCAGATTCCGGCGATCCTTGAATCGAAAGTTGACCGCCTTGGATTTCCGCCAACTGACAGCAAAGCAACAGCCCCAAGCGTTCCCTGCCCCCATAGCCAGCTAAAACAGGCGCGGTATCCGCCGCATTCTCGGCCACCAAAGCCGCCAACTCAGAAAACGAAAGCGTCAATCGCTGCGAACTTTGTGCTGGTTTCGGCGGTTCGATTCCCGTTTCCCGGCCTTCGGAGTTTGAGGGCGAACCGTTGTTCCCCGAACCTTTCAACAAATAATCGGAATAGAGTTTAGCATGGGGCAAGCTTTCTCCCAACCAAGGGTGAAACACCCAAACTCCGAAGTTGATGCCGTCTTCTTTACGAGCGATATGTACTCGAATCACGCTACCTCCGCCTGCTGATTGAATGACGCTAAAAATTAAATGGTGCAGCATTTGCTGCACTTTATCCTTATCCAGCAGCCAGATGCGCGGTCCGGGGCCTGCCGACAGGTTAATTTCTTGTTCTCGGCGGCTGGCTACCTGCGACAGGGTAGTTACCACCTGCTGGCACAAAGTTTCTATATCAATGGCGGTACGCTTGACGGCGAAACCAGAATCTTCGAGCTCTGCCAAGCCTAAAATTTCTTCAACGAGCGATCGCAAAGACCGGCTGCTATCTTGGATTACGTCAATATATTCTTTTTGCTTGCTTGTCAAGGGACCGTAAATTTCTTGGCTCAAAACGCTTGCCATGCCGAGGACTGAAGTGAGCGGAGTGAGCAATTCCTGCGCTAAATTATTCAGCAGTTTTACCTTAATTGAGTTAGTAGACAAATCTATAGGCTTGTTAGTCATCGGTTGTTTTGCTTAGTTATCGATCGTTTATTCTCCGAGGTTTATGAAACCTCTTTCCAAAGTCTATAATAAAAGCCAGGGGATTGAAGCAGGACTTACGGGTAATTTCAGCCTGAAAAATAACTAACTAATAACTAATAACTGATGACTGACAACTAATTACGATCGAATCATTCCTTCTAAAGCTGCTTGCAAATCTTGAGTGAGTTCGGCAACTGCTAGCCTGCGGCTGGCTTGATATGCGTCCCAACGCGAACTCACCGATATCGGTTCGCCGACGGTCATTTGCACCTGCTGTTTGCCTAACTTCGGTCTGCCGAAAGGATTTCCGCCTTTGATGCGTGTCAGTACGTCCCACAGCAGTAAAGTTGTTTCTGCCAAACGTTCGGCGGTGAGTTTTTCTTGCACGTACCTGCCGGTGACGGACACGAAACTTTCTACCAATCTCATGTGCCACATCCGGAGACTTGCTTCTTCAGCAATTCGATCGGCCAATCCCCGATCTAAGGGACAAAGTACGGCAATATCTTTGATATCTTCGCGGTAAATATAGTCCCATCCTGCTTGTTCCAAACGGCGGCAGCGATCGATCAAACTGCCTTTTGGTTTCAAATTAAAATATTCTTCTGCTACTTGCAAAGCAACATCTAAAAGTGCTTTTAATCTCGCTGTAAAAACTCGTTCGCCGTCCGATCGCTCTGTTTTTAGATCTCCCCGATCGCCCGGTATCTGCTGCGAACTTACCTCAATTTTTGAGGGTAAAGTTTGATGGTAAAAACGAGTATAAAATTCTTCCATTACTGACAGCAAATGCCCCCCCAATCGAATTAACCGTCGGTATTGGAAGTTGTGAAAGTGGCGTTCTTGATGTTGTGCCTCGGGTTTGACAGCATCTAAATTGCTGTGGTTACTGCTATCTAAAGGTGGCAAACCGCAGTCAGTTTCTAATTGAGTTAAAAGTTTTTCTAAAGCTTGCCAAGGTGGCTCGACATAGCGGTATTGAATCCCCACCGGCACAATTAAAACTTTTTCCGTGCGTCCGGATTTCAGCAAATCTTCAACGCACCAAAATCCCATTTGAGCGATGCCCGGTTCGAGGGGACTCACTATTTCATTATGACCGTTGGTAGCGCCTTCGGGAGCAGCAGCGATCGGGAAACTACTGTTAGCAAATAAATCGCGGGCCGATCGCAATCCAGTTCGATCGATCTTACCGCGAACGATCGGAGTACCGCCGAGTTGCGAATACAGCCACCCGACTCCCGCACCGGCCCACAGGGGAATTCCGCGATCGTAAATAAAGTTCGAGTGTACGGGGGATTGCAGGGGAATACCTTTCGCTTTTGCCGCTTGGGGAACGAGTTTCCACACCAGTTGTCCCAAACAGTAAGGATCTTCGGTGTTGGGATGGCGGAATGCTAGCAAAAAACGAACTTTTTGGTTTTGAAATGCGTGAAAAATTTCGGCGAGGGTTTCGACGTTTTCGGCTTGAATTTGGCTGATATTCGTGCGACATTTCAACCACCAGGGGAGAATTTGCCGGCATCCCTGCGCGATTAGGGGGTTGTAGGCTGGGGGTATGAACTCTAGCGGCGGCTGAACTTGGTTGATTGAGTTGGACATCGGAGAATTTGGGATTTTAAATTTTAGATTTTAGCCAACTATAGTCTGAGTTTTTTTGATTTTTAACCGCAGAGGACGCAGAGACCGCCGAGGAAGAAGAGGAGAGACTGAATTTGAGATTTGAGATTTGAGTTCTTACTATAAATCTCAAACCTCAAGCCTAACACCTACTACCTACCACCTAACACCTAACACCTAACACCTTCTTCTGCTTATTGTGCTGCTTGAAAAATCATTTCTTGAAAGTAGATAGTTTCCGATCGAGGGTCGCAATTAGTTACTTTAACTTCAAAGCGTTCGCCGATTTCGACGCGCGCCCGAACCGCATAGCTAATTCTAAACCCAGTTCTTCCAATAAAATCAAGCCGACATTGCTATCTTCCCGCAACCAACGCAGCATTATCGCTTCCCACACTTCATCGGGATTGCGCCGCAAATATTCCAATCCCCAGTAGCGATTGGTTTGACGTTCGACGGTGGAAGCTTCTTTAACTGCGGTGCCGAGACTCATCACGATTTCCTGTACTTGTTCGGCAGCAAAGGGCAGGGTTTCGCCCCGCAGGTAAGCTTTAATTTGAAAGTGAGTCAGCAAGTCGGTGTAGCGCCGGATGGGAGAAGTAACTTGAGTGTATGCTTCCAAGCCCAAGCCGGAGTGTCTTGCGGGAGTCAAGCCCATTTCGCTGCGGGGCATACAGCGGCGCACGGCACAGGCCCTGGCCGGCCCGGCGGGGACAGCTAGCAGTTCTTCTTCGGGAGGGAGTTCGGGTTGGGGCTGATAGCGGTAGGGTATGGGGAGGTTGTGGGCTTGACCGTAGCGGGCTGCTACTTCCCCGGCGAGGATCATCATTTCGGCTACTAAGTCTCGGGCTGGGGAGTCGTTGATGACGTGGATATCGATGTCGTCGCCCTTGACTTTGATGACAGATTCGGGCATGAAAATCGCGATCGCACCTTGGGTTTGCCGCCATTGTTGGCGGAGTTTAGCTGCTTTGGCGATCGCAGCAATCTCCGGTTCTGCCGTAATTCCCAACTCTAGCATTTCGTCTACATCATCATAGGTCAAGCGGTAAGTGGGTTTGACCGTACTGGTGCAAATGCTGTAATCACCGATTGCGCCGGTTTCATCTAAAGTGACGCTGAAGCTGAGGGCGCTGCATTCTTGACCTTGATTTAAGCTCATCGGCCCGGTTGCCAAAGCTGGGGGAAACATCGGGATCATCCCGGTAGGGAGGTAAACCGTAGTCGTGCGCTTTCTGGCTTCGATATCGAGTTCGTCGCCGGGGGATAGCAAGCTGGTGGGATCTGCTATGTGTATCCAAATCCGCTGCTGGTCGTTTTCGAGAAATTCTAAGCTGAGGCCGTCGTCGATTTCGGTGGTGCTTTCGTCGTCGATCGTGTAAACCTTGAGGTGAGTTAAATCTAGGCGATTTGCGCGATCGTCAGTTGGGGGATTTTCCAGGCAGCGTTGGGCCACTTCTAATACCTTGGCGGAGAATTGTTGGGGAATTTGACTGCGCCGCAAAAACAGGTTTTCGTGGGTGCTCCACAGTCCGAGTTCGATGAGGAGTTGGAATGCTGCTTCGGGGGTTTCGGAACGTTCTAAGCTAACAAGAGTTTCGAGGGCGGGGGTGCGGTGGGTGGCTTCTTCTCCTAGGGTGGCAAAGCGTTCTAGGGCGTCGAGGCGAGTCCGATCGCTCTGCTGCCATTCTACTGTTTCTCCTGCCAGCCGCTGTTTGACTCGCTGCCAAAATCCTTGGGATTCTTGGTGTCGCTGCTGTTCTACTTCTTGCTGATGTTTGATTTCGGCTACTTGGGCGGCGGAACGCGGTTCGTAGCGATCGCCCTTTTGTTTGAAGTACAGTTTGTCTGTTGATAGCAAACAGTAAGCCGCGTAGCATTGGGCGGGGCTGCGATCGGAAAATAGCAGCATTGCTAGGGATTCCGGATCTGCTGTTTCTCCGTCGCCTACTAACAGTTCCCAAGCTATTTCCAGGCTTGAAGGATCTGAGTAAACTTCTACTTCTTTGAGAAATCTAGGAATATCTGATGGTTTGTAGGTTTCGCCCGCGATTTCGTAACTGATTTGTTTCGGCGGTATGCTGTGGGGCTGGCTGTTTTCGTCTACTACAACCCAATTTTTTTTGCCGTCGGGGCGATCGGCTACGGCCAGACGGCGGTCGCCGTGCAGTCTAAATTCTACTAATGTTCCCTTCTCCACTTGCCGATTTATTTTGTATTTTAGATTTTAGATTTTTAAGATTGCTGCTGGTTGGGTTTCTCGCTGGGGATTTTAGATTTTGGAGTTTTGTAATTTTTCCTGTCAATTATCCAGCTATTTACAATCTCGAAAATTGCTTTTTTCTGGGTTTTTAACTTTTGACTTTTGTTTTTTCCGTCCAAAATCTAAAATCTAAAATCCAAAATCCTCGTTAGCCTTCTTGGTTGACGAAGGGCAGCAAGGCCAGTATTCTAGCTCTTTTGATGCTTCTCGTCAAGTCCCGCTGCTGTTTTGCGGTCAAGCCTGTAATCCGGCGGGGCAGAATTTTGCCTCTTTCGGTGATGTATTTTTTCAGCAAATCGACATCTTTGTAGTCGATCGGTTCTCCCGGTTTGATTGGCGAAACGCGCCGTCTGAAGTATGTCATGGTAATTGGTAATTGTCAGTTGGTAATTGGTAATTGTCAGTTGGTAATTGGTAATTGTCAGTTGGTAATTGGTAATTGGTAAATTGATTAATGACTCCTGACTGATGACTCAATAACTGTCAACTGTCAACTGTCAACTGTCAACTCTTCCCTCTTCCTTCTTCCTTCTTCCTTCTTCCCTCTTCCTTCTGACTACTTGATTTCTTTGTGAGTGGTGTGCTTGTTGCAGTGGGTGCAGAACTTTTTGAGTTCCAGCCGCGCCGTCGTGTTGCGGCGATTTTTGGTGGTGGTGTACCGAGAAACGCCTTTCGAGCGCTTGCTGGGGTTGGTTCGACACTCTGTACACTCTAGAGTAATTATGATGCGGACGCCTTTAGCCATAATTCTTAATAAATTTGGACTTTTCGACTAATTTAAACACAATTTATTATCTTCTCACATTGCTCTGCACTTGGTCAAGCAATCTCTTAACTTTGATGTCGAGGAAGTAGCCCCGGCGGGTGCCGGTGACGATCGTCCCTGCGAGGCGATCGTGCAAGGCTTGGGGAAATCTTTCGGTGTCGGTAAAAGCGGGGCTGCAGTCGATCGCCAGCGGCAGCAGCAGCAACAAGACGGCGGCATTAGTGGAGGTGAGTCCGCCTATACCCGCGAAGGCTAGGGCGGCACAGGTACCGAGCACGGCTTCGCGCTTGCAAAGTTCTTGAACGCCAGGGAGGCGCTTGAGTTGGGGATCTACAACTTTCACGTTGACAGCCCAGCGGCCGAGGCTTTGACCTTGGTTTTTCCGGGCGACGGGTACGCGCATTATCATCCACAACAGGATGAAAAATATGGTATGGACGATCGGATTGGTGCCGATGAGCAAACTGGGCAGCCAAACGGCGATCGCGTCGATGCAGAAAGCAGCGGCGCGTTGGCCGATCGTGGCTTTGGGAATCAGCGGTACTATGTCGGAACTCATAGGAAAAAGGGCGATCGCGACTGGCTATCTTTCCTATATTAAGCTTTCGATCGGTCGATCGACCTCAATAACTTTCTTCGATGCAGAAACCGGGTTTTTTTACCATCTGTGTCGATCGAAACCCAGTTTCTTTGGTACGATCTGTCCCATCAAGCAGAAAACGGCGATCGCCCACTCCCAACTGCTTTTTCGACTTCTCCACCTCCTGCCAAAGCGTTTCTATCTGCGCAAACGCCTGTTCTACAGAAAGTTTACCGTTCGAGGTTAAAGCGCTGATGTAACCCACGCGCTGGGTAAACTCTTGTAAGTTAGCATTAAATACCAAATTTTCTGGCTTGACTTCGCCGTAGTAGCGACCTTGAGGATATAAAAAATTTTGTGAATTTCCAGTCATTGCTTTAACCTCCCCTGAGAATAGCTTTTTCTATGTACCTTATAGTGTAACCTTAAGTTTTGCGCTTGTTCAGTGCCTAAAGTAGCAGATCTTGTGTGATATTTTGCTGTCTTTTAAGTGATGGCAATTACAGAGGGATGCGATCGCCCTGAATAACCAGTAAAACATAATTAGTAAAAGTTAAGTGACAAATTAGCATAAAAAATAGATAATAGACTTTTTCAGGTGAGTGAGGTAAAGCTTGGGAATTGGGAATTGGGAATTGGGAATTGGGAATTGGGAATTGATAATTTGTCAACTATCAACTGTCAACTGTCAACTGTCAACTGTCAACTATCAACTGTCAACTATCAACTATCAACTATCAATTGTGATGTCTGGAAATTCGCGATCGCCCCGTCCCCAACCGCCCCTCAAGCGAGTTTTAATCAAACTTGCGCTGGCAGTAATTGTAGCTTTTGTAATTATTAACATTCCTCATTCCATCCTCCCAATGTTTCAAGGATCTGTATCTCAAGCAACGCCACCGCCGGCAATCCAAAATGTGCTCGGTGGCAAGCGGAGAATTGTTACTGTCGGCGACAGCATTACAGAGGCGGGCAAATATCCGGGAGGTTATGTTTGGCTGCTGCAACGCTATCTGACTTTACTTTATCCCGATCGCAAAGTTGAAATCGTCAATGCGGGAATTTCCGGCAATAAGGCGAAGGATATGCAAGCTCGATTTCAAAAAGATGCGATCGACAAACAGCCGGATTTAATTACAATTAATGTCGGAGTCAACGATGTTTGGCACGCTTTCTTTGACTTCCAAAAAAGCCAGTTTCACCCCCAGGGAAATTTGCCCTCGGGCGCACCTTTGGCAGAATATCAGGAGAAATTAACTCAAATGGTGCAGGCAGCGCAAGCAGCAGGAATTCGAGTCGCACTGCTTTCTCCAACTCCGATTCGAGAGGTTTTAGACGGGCCAGAAAACAAGCGCTTGCAAGATTATATTGCGGCGATGCGGGAGATAGCGAAGCAAAATAAATGTTTGTTTATCGATCTTAACGCGCCATTTCGGGAAGTAATCGGTTCCTTTCAAAGGCACGCGGGAAAAACTCTGAATTTGTTGGCGGCGGATGGCGTTCATCCGAATCCGGCGGGCAATCGAATTATTGCTTTTACTGTGTTGCGCGGCTTGGGTGTGCCGGTGAAGGATATTGAGAATTTGGAGGTGAAGAATTAAGGTTTGTGCGAATTTGTCTATCTGAAATGGAACTATAAAAATATAGAGACACGATCGCCCGCGTCTCTATATTTTTAAATGTTCAAATTTAATGCCAAAGTTTCGATAAAACTTTGACTACATTCGGAATTGTTCGACTTCAGGAGTATAGCCGATCGGCAAAACGTAATCGAGATTCTCGTGCGGACGAGCAATAATATGATACGATAGCAGTTTTCCGCCATCGACCTTTTTAACTGATTCAATTCCGGCAGCAACGGCTGCTTGCACTTCAGAAATATCTCCTCGAACTATAACTGTCCAGTAGGCGCGGGTTATTTTTTCATAGCGAACTAAAGTAACTCGTGCTGCTTTCACCATTGAGTCTGCAACTTCTACGGCAGAGGGAAGTCCTAAGACTTCAACCATTCCAACTGCAACACCCATTGCACCATTCTCCTAAATTTCACGGGATATGCGCTCATTGTAGGTGAAATTGTTGCTGATTTTATATTAGAAGGCAGGAGGCTGGAGACAGGAGGCAGGAGGCAGTCACAGCAATATTTTTCAACCGCTGACTGAGGACTGATTACCAATTTAAAACTCGTCTACCAGCCACTCTGAGGCCCTTTCGCCTAAATCCAGGGGAACGCTGACGGCCTTGCCCAAACGCGGGCGTTCCCGAGTAGTCGCGATAAACTCCCTCACCTGTTGGGCACTCCCCCAGCCGTTGAGGTAATTGGCCACTGCGTCCAAATGGTCGAAATAATCAGCCTCCGTCATCGGAAAAGATGCTTGCTCTAAATATTTCCACATCACTTGCACAAAAATCTTGCCCCGCGTCCGCCGCAATCTGATATCGTAAGATTTGCCCCATTTTTCCAGCAAGAGCTGGTGTAAATCCTTGCCCGTCATAGTTTTAAGTTAATTTGCTAAACGATAAAGAAATAGAAAGTTCAAAAAATGTAATAATACTCTAATAAAGGCTGGAAGGTGCATTATTCAAAGGAATTTTCGCAGTCTAAGTCTTCGCAGTGCCGAGAAAGTGCGATCGTTCCCTTTGTCTGCACGCCACAGATTCACAGCTACAGCTAACAAACACACGTAACTTAACAGCGTAAAGGCAGGTCATGGCTCAATCTTCTGCTGGAAATCAAGATGTCCCCGATATGGGACGCCGCCAATTTATGAATTTGCTGACGTTCGGTACTGTCACAGGGGTGGCACTGGGCGCACTGTATCCTGTTGTCAGGTATTTTGTACCTCCATCGAGCGGCGGAGCTGGTGGCGGGGTAATTGCTAAGGATGCTCTGGGCAATGACATTGTAGTCAGCAACTACTTGGCTTCGCACCCTGCGGGCGATCGAACCTTAGCTCAAGGTCTCAAAGGCGACCCCACTTATATTGTGGTGGAAAAAGACCAAACTATTGCTAACTACGGCATCAATGCAGTTTGCACTCACTTGGGCTGCGTCGTGCCTTGGAATAACAGCGAAAACAAATTTATCTGTCCGTGCCACGGTTCTCAATACAACAATGAGGGTAAAGTGGTTCGCGGCCCGGCACCTTTGTCTCTGGCCCTGGCCCACGCCACTGTCGCAGATGACAAGCTGAGTTTGACACCTTGGACGGAAACAGATTTTCGCACCGGCGAAGCACCTTGGTGGTCCTAAAGAATTTTGGATTTTAGATTTTAGATTGGGGCAAATGGTGATTTTCACAGATGATAGCCTCCCTAAAGCAGTCTCAAAATCCGCAGCTACCAAATTCAAAATACAAAATTGTCTGACCTTTGAGATTGAATACTCTGATGCCACAAACTAACTTACCTGCGATATTTCGCCGCAGTGCCGGGGCGATTGCGAAAACTGCCGCCAAAACTGCTTTAATTGCGATCGCAGCAGCAACTTTTTTCCTCTCTAGCGATATCGCACTGCCACAAGCTGCTTTTGCTTATCCTTTCTGGGCCCAGCAAACAGCACCGGCTACTCCCCGCGAAGCCACAGGCCGCATTGTTTGCGCTAACTGTCACTTAGGTGCAAAACCTACTGAAGTTGAAGTTCCGCAATCTGTTTTGCCTGACACGGTTTTTGAAGCTGTGGTCAAAGTTCCCTACGATACTAGCGTTCAACAAGTTGTCGGCGACGGCAGCAAAAGCGGTTTGAATGTCGGTGCTGTCGTGATGTTGCCCGAAGGTTTCAAGATTGCTCCCGAGGATAGAATTCCTGAAGAAATGAAGGAAAAAGTCGGCGATCTTTATTTCCAACCTTACAGTGAAACCCAAGAAAATATTGTTTTAGTGGGACCTGTGTCGGGAGATGAGCACAAAGAATTGGTATTCCCCGTTTTGTCTCCAAATCCGGCAACTGACAAGTCAGTTCACTTCGGCAAATACCTAATTTATGTGGGCGGCAATCGCGGTCGCGGTCAGGTTTATCCGACTGGTGAAAAGAGCAACAACACGGTTTATAATGCTTCGGCAGCCGGTACTATTTCTAAGATTGCCCCGCAAGAAGAAGGCGGTTATGCAGTTACGATTCAACCTGCAGAAGGTGCAGCAGTTGTCGATACGATTCCTGCCGGCCCGGAATTGGTTGTTTCTGAAGGAGAAACAGTGGCAGCCGGCGCTGCTTTGACGAACAATCCGAATGTGGGCGGTTTCGGTCAAAAAGATGTGGAAATCGTGCTGCAAAGTGCCGATCGCATTAAATGGTTGATGGCTTTCTTGGCTTTGACTATGTTGGCTCAAATCTTGCTGGTTCTGAAGAAAAAACAGGTCGAAAAAGTTCAAGCTGCGGAAATGAATTTCTAAGCTGGATTCGATCGAACTTTCAATTAGAAGCTCTTGTACGAATCAAGGGCTTCTTTTTTAATGGTAATCGGTAATCGGTAATCGGTAATCGGTAATTGGGAATTGGTAATTGGGAATTGGTAATTGGTAATTGGGAATTGGTAATTGGGAATTGGTAATTGGTAATTGGGAATTGGTAATTGGTAATTGGATAATTGGGAATTGGGAATTGGTCTAACTGTCAACTGTCAACTGTCAAGCTAT